>NZ_CALCYR010000081.1 GCF_937906425.1 uncultured Methanobrevibacter sp.
AAATTTTACTATTAGTAAATAATAAAGTTTTTTAAATAAACCTAAAATACTAAACAGAAAAACATTCCAAAATAAAAAAAATAGTGAATATTTTATATTGAATATTGATTTTCTGAATTTCTAAAAAAATTAAACAATTAATAAAAATAGATTAAAGATGGAGAAAAATATAGTTCGTGTGAACTGAATAGAGAAGATATAGAAGATTGTTGTAAAACGAGAAAAAGCCAATTATGAAATTTTATACAGAATATAAAAAACTAAAACAGTTAAAAAGAGATTAGTTAAATTATTTAATTATTTTAATAGAAAATTGCTAATAAAATATAGAAAAGAAGAACAAAGAGAAAAACTAATATTAATTTTCATTTTCAATAATAGAAGATAAAAAATCTCCTAAACGTCCAACAACACCGACAACAAGTGCATTACCCATCATAAAGTATCTTCTACGTTCAGTCATTGCTTGAGACTCAACATTTGTCCAATTGTCTGGAAACATTTGAATTCTTTCAGCTTCTATTGGAGTTAAAGTTCTTAAATTACCTGACTTTACATCTTTAACAACATGAGAACTTCTATTTGTAGTGCTTTCACTTGTCAGCATTGTCCTTGCAGGAACATCTAATTTATCTGGGAAAGATAAGTTACCTTCAGAAAAATAATAAGTTTCACCATTAGGTCTTTTACGAGGAACTTTCTTAGAACCTTTCAAATACTTCCATTTCTCTAGTTTATCATCAAGAAGGAAATATTTTTCATCCACTTCTCCTTTTTCAATAATATCCCCTAAAGTTGTAACATTTTCACATTCAATAGCTTCAGTTTTATAGGTATAAATATGGCCTCTATGCATCAATCCAGAATTATAGAAATGAAAATCAAAATTATCACTTAGTTCTACTAAATCTTTATAATCTTTCTTTAATATTGAAGTTTGACCAAAATCATCACTAGAATGAGCTTTACCATCAAGTCCAATCTCTTGTGAATTAAGCTTAATTGGGAAGTTTTTAGCAAAAATCCCCTCTTTATAAATCAAATCTTCGTAATTTATCTTTTTTGTGCGATTGTAGTAATTGGTTGACTTATGATAAGCAAAAATAAAAACTCTTCTTCTTTTTTGTGGAAAACCATATTCTGCAGCATTTATTACTCTCCATTCAACGGAATATCCATAATCATATAATGTTCTAAGCATTACGCCAAAGTCTCTTCCTCTCTGACTGGATGGTGAACGTAATAACCTGTCCACATTTTCAAGCAGGACAAAAGGAGGTTGTTTTTCCTCTAGAACTTCTGCTATTTGCCACCATAAAACTCCTTTTTTACCTTCTATTCCCTTTTCACCGGATAAAGATCTGGCTACACTATAATCCTGACATGGAAATCCGCCAACAAGAACAGAATGATCTGGAATTGTTTTTTTATCAACAGTAGCTATATCCTCATTTACATGATTTTCAGAATCGCCAAACCTTTCTGTATAACAATCAAATGCAGCCTGTGAACTGGTGGATGGTTCCCATTGGTTTGCCCAAACGAAATCCCAATTGTCTTCTTCATGGACCTTACCATCTTCCAGACTTACATGGTTAAATCCACAACGGAATCCACCTACTCCTGCAAATAATTCAACTACTGTTTTTTCCATAAAAATTCCTCACAATTATATTTTATAAAAATTAGTTTATAAAATTTTTTAGTCAAAGTCTAATAGAATTTTTAGTTTTCATATAAAATAAAAAATAGGTTAGAGCATTTGAAAACTAATAAGAAATAATTAAACTTTATAAATAAGTATAAATATATCTTGTTTTAATGATAAAAAAATTAAAAGTTTAAATAGAAGTTGTTTAAAATTTTAAAAGTTTAAATAAAACTTGTTTAAAAAATTAAAAGTTTAAAAAAAAGCCCTATTAAGGAAAAACAATACCAAAAAAACTTGTTTAAAAAATTAAAAGTTTAAATAAAAGCCCTTTTAAGGAAAAACAATGCCAAAAAACTTGTTTTAAAAGTTTATACAAAGGGGGATTAAGATGAAATTCAATTCAATCGATGAACTACTTAAATACACTGAAAAGATTAAAGGCAAGACATTTAAGGAAATAGATTCCCAAAAACTTCTTGAAAACACCAAAAACCTTAAGAAAAACAAGGGAATCCTCGGCCATATAGTTGAAAGTGGATTTTACAAGTATCCGATTAACAGTAATCCTCAAGCTGATTTTGATGAAATAGGAGTTGAATTGAAGGTAACCGGATATAAGAAAAGCAAAAAGGGACTATTGTCTGCCAAGGAAAGGGTTTCATTAAGCAAAATAGACTACAATACAATAGTCTATGAAGACTATGAATTCAGCAAACTTATCTCCAAAAACAAGAAAATCCTATTTATCTGGTATCTTTATGAAAAGGGAAAGGACATTGGAGATTTCCTAATAACCGACTATCAGTTATATGATATGAGCCAGGATGAGGAAATCATTAGAAATGACTTTAACATCATTAAGGAAAAGGTGAAACATGGCCGTGCACATGAACTTTCAGAAGGGGATACATCCTATCTTGGAGCATGTACAAAGGCAGCTACATCTAATGACAGAACAAGTCAGCCTTATTCCCATGTACTTGCAAAACCTAGAGCCTTTTCATTAAAAAACGCTTATATGACAGGTATTTTAAGAAGCATGAAAACAAGTGCAAATGATATTAAGACTAATGATTACAAGACTGTAGAGGAATACATCAACAAAAAGATTATACCATATATTGGAAAAACCCAATTGGAAATATTGGAAGAAGTAAGTGGAAAAACCTATAAGGAGAAAATACCTAAAAACATAAGTAAAATCATTACTGATTCAATCATTGGAAAAGATTCTGAATTGCCTTCAATAAGTGATCTTTTTGCTAAAACAAGTTTCATTATTAAGAATTTACCTCTAACTCCAAAAGGAAAACCAAGAGAAAGAATGTCATTTAGAACATTGTCCTTAAGTGAATTTGAAGAGGATTGGGAAGATTCAGACTGGAAAACCTATTTTGAAGAAACTACATTGTTAACCATTCTTTGGAGAGAACCTAATAGGAATGCCAGAAATGGATATAGGGAATTGGTAGGCGTAAAAAGAATAAGTTTTGATGAAAAGGATCTTGAATCATTTAAAATAAGCTATGACATGATAAAGGAAACAATTGATAAAAGGGATACAAGTCTTCTTCCAACACCTAATTCCTTTGAAGGTCAAATATTGGTGGTTGCACCTAAAGGTAAAAAAGTATATGTTTCTTGTCATCCGCATTATTTACTTTTAAGAGGAAAAGAAGATAGATATGGAGGTAATGATTATAGTTGGATTTGTGATGTATGCAAAATTAGTTATTCTAAATATATTTATTCATTTCATTGC
>NZ_CALCYR010000082.1 GCF_937906425.1 uncultured Methanobrevibacter sp.
TCATTTATTTTAAATTTTATATTTTTATTTTAAATTTACAGTTTTTTTAGAATATTATAACAATATTAAAACAATATTTCTATTTTAAATCAATATTAAAATGAAAAAAACCGTTTATTTTATAAATAAAGAAAAACAATTAATATTTGGAGAAAAATCTCAATGCAGAATTCTTTAAATTTTTAATATTTTTATTAAATTTTCACATTCAAATTGAATATTTCATTTGTTTTGAATTTTTTTTATTCAAATTGAATTTTTCATTTGTTTTGAATTTTTTTTATTCAAATTGAATATTTTTAAAATTTGACTTCTATTAATTGTAATTTTAAAAATCAATTCAATTTCGGGTAAAATTTTTATCTTCCACATTATGGTTTAAAGACTTCCTAAAATTAAAATTTCTTTTAAATTAAATTTACCAAAACCAATGAATTTATTATTTATTTAAAGAATTCATTTTTCTCCAAATTATTGTGAGGTGTTATTACATTGAAATGTAAATCAATAAATCTAATTTGTTTGGTTCTTCTGTGTGTATTAACATTTTCAACTGTAAGTGCAACTGATCTTGACGATCAGCTTGCAAATCAAACACAGTCTGAATCTTCTATAACAAATTACAATAAGTTAAATACAGTCATTAATAGTGAAGATGAAGATTGTGTCGGCTCTATGAATGAATTATCTAATTTGGACAGTGTAAAAGGTCTAAATTCTATTAATTCAGATGAGAACGCTCTTAAATCTACATTAACTGTTAATGGAAATTCATTTTCAGATATTCAAACTAAAATAAATGGTGCAAGTAGTGGAGATACCATCAATCTTGATGGGAAGACATTCACCGGAAACGGTTCTGCAATAAGAGTAAACAAGACATTGAATATTGTAGGATCCCTAACCAGCCAAAAGGCCACTCTTGATGCAAAGTTCCTTTCAGGAATTCTTTTGGTCAGCGGCGCAAACAACATAAACATAAGCAACTGTATATTTACACATGCAAACACTACAGCTGTGAAGGTTTATCAGAACAATGTTTGCATTTCCAATTGTATTTTCAAGGATTCAAATTCAAGCTTCGTTTCACATCTTAGGGTTTATCAGAATACAAGCAATTTCAGACTTAAAAACTCAGAGTTTTTAAATGGATTTTCAGCGGAAGGTACAAATATTGTTCTCTCTGCCAAAAACTCTACAGTGGAAAACTGCATATTTACAAACAACTCTGTAGTAAACAATGATGGCCTACAGGGTTATGGCGGAGCCCTACAGATTGGCGGTGAACTTACAAACACCAATATTGGATATGTTGTAAACTGTACTTTCATTAATAATTCTGTTACTACCAGCTATACAGGTTCCCATGCGGGAGCATTGTGTTTTAGGCCCGGAATCAAGGTCTATAATTCCACATTCATCAACAATTCCTGTAACAGGGTAGGCGGTGCTACATCACTTCATGAGGATGGGGAAATATACAATTGCATATTCATAAACAACAGTGCAGGACGCTTTGGAGGAGCCATAAGCACTGGTCTTGACAGTGAAGATATAAGTGTAAATATTTCAAATTGCTCTTTTGAATCTAATTTTGCTCCAATAGGCGGTGCAGTACAGATAAAGGGCAATGATGTTAAAATCCTAAATTCAAGTTTTAAGGACAACAAGGCGAATGAAACTGACGGCGGCGCCCTTTTCATTATGGGAAGCAGAGCAATAGTGCTGAATTCATCATTTGTCAATAACTTTGCAAAAAACATTGGTGCAGGAGTGCTCATCAATGGGTCAAACGCTTCAATATTAAACAGCAGCTTTAATAAAAACATTGCAGATTATGGAGCTGCAATCTATGTGGTAGGTGAAAATGCAAATCTATTCGGTTCAAATTTCACAAACCATAACGTTAAAAACGGCACTGTCTACATAAATGGAAAGAATACCTATGTATATTCATCCTTGTTTAAGGACAATCTTGCAGAAAGCGGTGCAGCATTATTCATTGAAGGATCCAATGCCAATGTATTGAATGTAAACTTCACCAATGACAATGCAAGCAAAAAGGGCGGTGCAGTATACATCGACGGTTCATATGCAAACATCATCGCTTCCAATTTCCTCTACAACAATGCAATACCTAGCCAGTCCGATATTGGCAGCGGTCTTGGCGGTGCAGTTTATATCAAGGGAAACAACAATAGGATAGACAACTCCATCTTCAACTACAACACTGGAAGAAACGGTTCTGCAATATATACCGATGGAAAGAACATGACCCTGTCAAACACTAATTTTGACAGAAACCAGGCATGGACTTATGTATTGAATTCAACCGTAAATCCAAGTGTCAGTTATTTTAACAGAAGCGACATTTTAATTAATTTGACTTTGGTAGGTGGCAATAATATTGCAAACGCAATCTATAATACTGCATCTATTGGAGAAATTTACTTTTATAATGTTAGCTATATATCCTCAAAGGGTCAAAAGCTAACAAGTAGTAGTGAAATCCATCCTGTAAGCGGTGCAAACAACAGTAGGAATGGAACTCTTCTTTATCAGGACGACAGGGAAGACAACCAATTGGTCAATGTGGTAATCATAAAGGATGATTCTCAAGGTATTAAATCAGCTTCTTTGGATTTAGGCAATCTTGATTTATTATCACTTTCCGATTCAGAAAATCTAAATGTTTTATATTCCAGCAGGAATTCAGTAAATCAAAATGTTTTATATTCCAGCAGGGATTCAGATAATGTAAAAATATTATATTCCAATATGGATTCAAACATTCTCAAGGCAAGTTCAAGCAGCATAATCTTGAACAAAACCTTCAATACAGGAATCCTTGGAGACATTAATTTCAATCTCAAGGATTATTACAACAAGACCCTTGAGCCTGGAAGATATATCCTTATGGCCAAGCATATTGAGGATGACTACTATAAGGAAATAGACTCAAGTGATGAGTTTGAAATATTGCCTCTTGTTGATTTGTCCATAGACATTGTGGCAAGCAGAACAACTGTTGAATACAATAAAACAGTTAAGTTCACCATTAAGGTCAATAATCTCGGTCCGAACAATGCAAGCAATGTAAATGTAAGTGCAATAATTCCAAGCGGAGTTCTTGTAACCTCATCAAGCCCTTCAACAGGCTCCTACAATGCCACTAGCGGAATTTGGAATATTGGAGATTTATTGGTCGGTGAAAATCAGACATTGGCAATAAATACAAGAATAAACAGAACAGGAACAGTCAATTTCCCTGTAAACATTAGCTCCAGTGAAGAGGATACAAATAAATCAAACAATTATGACAATCAATCCATCAAGGTTCCTGTAGCTGATTTGGCAATCACCATTGAGGCTTCAGAACATGATGTGGACTTTGGGGATGAAGTTGATTGGACAATAAGTGTGGCAAACAATGGTCCGGACAATGCCAGTTCACTAGTTGTTTCAATAGGCAATCTCAACAATACCGCTTTGATACTGTCTAATTATTCAAATTCAAGTTTGAACTTAAGCTCCTACACTTGGAAAATACCAAGCCTTGCTTCAGGTGCTGAGATTTCACTTGTTCTAAATACCGTTGCAAACTCTTCAAACAGGACAATTGCCATTCCTGTCAATGTCACAGCAGACACATATGATCCTATAAAGACCAATAATCTTGATGAGGATGAGATTTATCTTGAGCCATTGTGTGACCTTTCCCTTAATCTAACAGTTTCTAATAAAAAGATAAACAATGGAGACATAGTCAACTGGACTGTAATCGTCAAGAATTTAGGTCCTAATCTTGCTGAGGATGTTTCCGTTGAAATCAGTGACTTGATTGGCTTGGACTTGGATTTGATAAATTATGGAATAACTAACATGAATTCAACCTCAAAGGTAGACTTGTCTTTAAGCGATTATGATTTGGATAGTGGAGAATGGTTTATTGGAGATATGGCTAGAGGTGCAGAGATTAAACTTGTTCTTGAAACCATTGTAAACAGCCTGTCTGATGAAGTTCTTTTGGAGGGACTTGTTGAAAGTGCCACCTATGAATCTGACTATTCAAATAACTATGGAAATGATTCAATAATTCTAAATCCATTCTGCGATTTGGAGATTAGAGTGGAAGTATTGAATAATACCGCTAACTATAATGATACTGTCGGAATTTCCTTTATTGTTAAAAACAATGGTCCAAGTGATGCAGAGGATGTCTATGTGGATATTGCAAACCTTGATGATTTGGGCTTGATTGTATTGAATTCAAGTGTGGCCTCTCCAAATTTCATTAAAAACAATGATTCAGATACTTATCTATGGATTATAGGAAACCTTTCAGATAATGAAAGCTCTAGCTTGATTGTAAATGCTCAGGTAAATCTTACAGACAAGGAGATTGTTCTTGGTGCAATTGTAAACTCATCAACTTATGAACTTGATTACTCAAACAATGTGGATGAGGATGCGCTTATTGTAAATCCATTGTGTGACTTGGCAATAGACCTTATAGTATTTGACGATAAGGCGAACATAGTTGATTCCAATTATTCCTTTAAGACAGGGGATACTGCAATATTGTCATTCATCGCATCCAATTTCGGCCCGGATGATGGAATCGATGCATTTGTAAACATCTCCAAGCTGGAGTCATTAGGTCTTGTCATTGTGGAAAATGAAGGTAATTTGAATAAGGAATTGTATCAGTGGATAATCGGCAACATAACTGGTGGAAAGAACGATTTCCTGATTGTGACCACCAGAATCAATGCATCAAACAGGACAATTCCTATAAGTGCAATCATAAACAGCAGCACCTATGAGTTGAATTATCTAAACAATTATGACAATGATTCAATAAGGGTTGATCCATTATGTGACTTGTCCATTGATGTGGCGGTTTCCAATGCTTCACCAAACAGGAATGACACTGTTGAAATCAGTTTCACTGTTAAAAACAATGGTCCTGATGATGCAATAGACGCTTGTGTAAATATTTCCAATTTGGATGAGCTGGGCTTGATTCTTTTAAATAAGTCCTTGGAGGGTTTTGATGAGAATGCAAGTCAGTGGAATCTTGGAAATCTTCAAAGCGGAAAGAACAAGACTTTGGTTTTAACTGTAGTGGTAAATGATTCCAACAGAAACATTAGCATAAATGGAATTGTAAACAGCAGTACCTATGAGTTGAATTATCTAAACAATGAGGATAATGAAAGCATGTCCATAAATCCATTATGTGACTTGGCAATTGACCTTATTATTAGAAACAATCAGGTAAACAGGGACGACATTATAGAGATAAAGATAAATGTTAAAAACAATGGTCCTGATGATGCAATTAATACAGTCGCTACTATTTCCGATTTAGATTCATTGGGATTAATTGTTTTGGAAAGTTCCTTAAAGGATTATTTCTATAAGGAATCCGCTTCAAACAATTCTAAAAACATTGTTTCAAGTTCTAGTAATCTTTTAAAATCAACTATTTTGTCTGATTCTGCTCAAGATATCTACAAATGGATTGTTGGTAATCTAAGCAGTGGGGATGACAGGAACTTGTCAATCTATGTAAAGGTAAACAAATCAGATGATATTATTCCAGTTCAATCAAGGGTAAACAGCAGTACATATGAGTTGAATTATCAAAACAATTATGACAATGATTCAATAACTGTAAATCCATTATGTGACTTGTCCATTGACATCAATCTTCCGGAAGGTCCTTTAAATTATAATGATACTCTTAATTTAAGCATTGTTGTTGAAAATCAGGGTCCCGATGATGCAATAAATGCTGTAATTAATATTTCAAATCTTGAGGATTTAGGATTTGTAATCATAAACAGTTCAGACAATGGTTTCGATCAAAATGCAAGCCAATGGATTATTGGAAACCTTTCTGATGGAGAAAACAAGACCTTGGACTTGGTTCTTTTGGTAAACACTTCCAACAAGAATCTCACTGTGGATGGAATTGTCAACAGCAGCACATATGAATTGGAATATTCCAACAATATGGATGATGGAACAATAACTGTTGAACCTTTATGTGATGTTTCAGTTGATTTGATTGTTCCGGAAGATCCAGTTAACCTTGATGATGTAATAAACATTACCGTTATTGTTTCAAATGATGGTCCTGATGCTGCAAAGGATGTAAATCTTATCATTCCTGATTTAGAGTCTTTAGGATTAGTTATTTTAAACAGTTCAGAGGATTTGAATCAATTAGAATCAAATGAAACCGGTTCTTCATCTAATGATGATTCTGCTTCTTCATCCAGTAACTCTAATTCATCTAATGTCGATGGTTCTAATTCTTCATCTGAGGATTCCAATTCATTATCTGATGGTACAGATGATTCAAATCAAACTGAAGATTCAAAATCCAATAGAGGTCCTTTAAATTGGAATGTAGGTGAATTGGATATTGGAGATAATAAGACCTTAATCATTTCTGTCTTGGTAAACAAGACCAATGATAATCTCACTCTTCCAACAAAGGTTAATACTTCCACATTTGAAGTGAATTTGGAAAATAATAATGATGAGGAATCATTGATTATTAATCCATTATGTGACTTGGAAGTAAGAATCCTTCCTGATGAGGAAATGGTCTATACCGATGAGACAGTCAATTGGATTGTAACTGTTGTAAACAATGGTCCTGACACTGCAAGTGATGTAAGCCTTTACAATACATTGCCTGACGGATTGGAATATCTTGGTCATGACTTGACCCGTGGAACATTGGAGAATATAATAAATGAATCCAATGGAGACAATGAATATAAATGGGATATTGGTGATTTGGCAAATGGAGAAACCGTTAATTTGGTACTTACCACAAGGGCTTTAAAAGATGGAATTATCCAAAACAATGTAACTGTTTACACTTCCACACCTGATTCAGATGAAAGCAATAACTTTGATGCTGCAGAAGTAGAGGCATTTGTTTTCAATGATGGCAACTTTGATTTCTCTTTAGGTAAAAATACTGGAGGAGAGAAGAAGTCTAAATCTAATGGAAAAGGTAATGGCAATGGAAATGCTAATGCTAACGGCAATGGCAATGGCAATGGAAACGGCAATGGTTATAATAATGGAAATGCTAATTCCAATAATTATGGAGCTTCAAATGGCAATGCCAATGGAAATGGTTTGGATGATGGTATTGGATTAAAGAATACTGGAAATCCATTGGCCATTTTACTCTTAAGCATTTGTGCATTATTCTTAGGTATTAAACCTAGAAAGTACAATTAGATCTTTGTCTAATATTTTAAAATTAATTTTTTTAGTTCTAATTTTTATTAGAACTTTTTTTCTTTTTTTTCAATTTATTAATTTAATTTTTTTAATTT
>NZ_CALCYR010000083.1 GCF_937906425.1 uncultured Methanobrevibacter sp.
GAAGAGAACGCAGAGGTTGAAAAAACAGCAGGCATCGGAGAAATGGCAGAAAACATAGAGGCTACAGGAACGGTAGAATCCGGAGAAAAATCCGAGACTGAAACCACAGAAACCGAAACAGAAACCATAGAAAACGGAACGGAAACGGAAAACGCGGAGACCGAAGAGGAAACCGAAACTGCTCCGGTGAAGAAGAGATGGTGGCCGTTCGGCAGAAAATAGATCAGAAGAAATTACAGGAGAGTTTTAGAAGAATCGTTGGTGACGGAGGAGACGCAAGATGGAAGAACAGATGTTGACGCTTGGCAAATTTGAGGAGGCCAGTGAGGTTGTAAAGAGGGTAACGCTTGAGACAAAGCTGGTATACAGCGATCATTTCAGTCGTCAGACAGGTAACAAGGTCTATCTGAAGCCGGAGAATATGCAGTTTACTGGCGCATACAAGTTAAGAGGTGCTTATTACAAGATGAGTACCTTGTCGGATGAAGAGAGGGCAAAGGGACTGATCACTGCATCCGCCGGCAACCATGCGCAGGGGGTGGCATATGCCGCACAGTGTTATGGAGCCAAGGCGACCATCGTGATGCCGCCGACGACGCCCTTGATCAAGGTGAACCGTACCAGAGGATATGGAGCGGAAGTTGTACTGCACGGTGATGTCTATGATGAGGCATGCGCCAAGGCGTATGAACTGGCGGAGGAGCACGGATACACGTTTATTCATCCGTTTGATGATCTGACCGTGGCGACCGGTCAGGGCACGATCGCGATGGAGATCTTTAAGGAGCTGCCGCTAGTGGATTATATTCTCGTCCCCATCGGAGGTGGCGGACTTGCAACGGGCGTTTCGACACTTGCCAAGCTTTTGAATCCGAAGATTAAGGTGATCGGTGTTGAGCCCGCTGGCGCGGCATGTATGCAGGCCTCCATCAAAAACGGCAAAGTAACCACACTGCCTACGGTGAATACCATTGCGGATGGTACGGCAGTCAAGACTCCCGGTACCAAATTGTTCCCTTATCTTCAGCAGAATCTGGATGAGATCATCACGGTTGAGGACGAGGAACTGGTAGTGGCATTCCTTGATATGGTTGAGAACCACAAAATGATCGTTGAAAATTCAGGATTGCTGACTGTGGCGGCACTGAAGCATTTGGATGTGAAAGACAAGAAGGTGGTATCCATCTTAAGCGGAGGGAATATGGATGTGATTACCATGTCTTCTGTTGTACAGCAGGGTCTGATCCTGAGAGACCGCATTTTCACCGTTTCAGTATTGCTTCCGGACAAGCCAGGTGAGCTTCGCAGAGTCTCCGGCACTATCGCCGATGTGAATGGAAATGTGATCAAACTTGAGCATAACCAGTTTGTATCCATCAATAGAAATGCAGCAGTGGAGCTCCGCATTACGTTAGAGGCATTTGGAACGGACCATAAGAAACAGATCATGGATGCGCTTGAGAGAGAGGGTTACAAGCCTAAACTGGTAAGAACGAATATTTAAGAAGTTCATTGCAGATTATCTCATAAAACTGCGAATATATGGCAAGAATTTAATACAGAAATTTTAAATAATTGTAATTTTATTCTAAAGGTAATATTAAGGTAATATTATGGAAAACTTAGAATTAACTGTAATGAATATGTATTCCGATATTTTAAACACTTATGGAGATATTGGAAACTTCAGATGCATTAACCAAAGAATCAAATGGAGAAAGATTGGTTTAAATATTCAGGACTGTACCATAGGCCAAGATAATGATTTCGATTGGGAAGACATTGACATCATTCTAATCGGAGGAGGTTCTGACAATAACCAGTCCATTGTTTCCAATCATCTTTTAAAGCAAAGGGCTGAATTGGCGGAATTTATTGAAAATGGAGGAGTTCTTCTTGCCATATGTGGAAGTTACCAAATGTTTGGCAATAAGTACATAGATGTTGATGGTAAGGACATTCCCTGTTTGGAAGTCTTTGATATTGAAACTGAAAGTCTATCAGAGAGACTTATTGGGGATATAGTTATTTCCAATGCAATAAATGTTTCCAATACTGTTATAAATAATGATTTTGATTTTAAACTGGATTCCTTGGTCGGTTTTGAAAATCATGGTGGAAGAAGCTATCATAATCACGACCCATTAGGTTATGTTAGGGTAGGTCATGGGAATAATGGTGAGGACAATAAGGAAGGCATGATTTATAAGAATTTCATTGCAAGTTATTTGCATGGTCCTTTCTTGCCAAAAAACCCATTCATTGCAGATTATATGATTTTTAATGCATTGAATAGGAAGTATTCAATTTCTGAAATTGGGGAACTTGATGATTCCATAGAAATTGATGCACATAAAAGGATGTTAAAAAGATTATTGGGTGATTGAATGAAAAGAGACGCTTATCATCAGTTTATCAGAGATCCGGACAATAAGGCAAAGTTGTTTTTAGGCATAACTGGTGCAATGATTATAACTACTATGCTCATTGTTATTGGAACAATAATTCTTATCTTAAGTCTGGTGGGAATTATATAAATTAATTTTTTTATTTTTTTTAATCATTGTTCTGTTTTTATTATTTTTATTAAAAAAGAGTAATTTTTATTAATTTTTATCTATTTTAACTATTTTTAACTATTTAATTTCATTATAAAGAAAAAATATTCATTAAATTATGAAATATGTTCATACATTTGTTTTTCAGCTATTTCCATATTTCTAATAGCTATTTCTAAATCCTTATCCGAGCTAATTATGGTTATTATCGGTTGATTAGCCTCTATTTTAACTCCATTATATGGAATGTCATAAACATTTTTCAAATTCAAGTCTCCAATCAATATCTGTTTTTTGGAATAAACAATCTTTTTAATTCCATATCTTTCAATTGGAGGAATTTCTATCAATTCTCCTTCACAAGCCTTTATATGGGCTTCCAAAAGGTTTATGTCCATTACATTTTCACACAATTCATATGTTCCCTGGAATCTTGGATTTATTTCAATTACATTCAATCCATTCTCTCCAAGAATAAAGTCAATTCCATTGGATCCGACAAGATTGAATTTTCTAATCAGATCTTCTGAAAGAATTTTCATCTCTTCATTTATTTCTTTGACTTCCCTTTCTGAAAATTTATTTTTCAAATTTGAGTTCTTTTTATTTTGCAATAAATCATTTTTCTGATTATTGTTTTGAGAGAAATTATTTTTCTGATTGTTGTTTTGAGAGAAATTATATTTTTGAATATTGTTTTGAATGGAATTGTTATTTTGACCTTTAGTTTCAATTGAATTGTTTTGAATATTATTGTGATTGAATTTATTGATGCTTCTAAAGTCAAGGGGCATAATGTTTCCAGAATATTCAAATGAATCTTTTCCAAGATCATTTTCAGTTATCAATCGGGAGTTGAAAATGTTTCTTGCATCATTTTTGCTTCCAAGTACTGATGAAGAAAGATTAATTCCACTTACATACTCCTGAAGCATATAGTTTTCAAGGTCTATTTTTTCAAAAAATTTTTCAATATTATTTAATTGATGTAACCTTTCATTATTTAAAAATAAAAATCCTAAACCTCCACTTCCTTTAACGGGTTTTAAAATAAATGAAAGATTATCATTTTGTTTAAGAA
Organism: uncultured Methanobrevibacter sp.; assembly: GCF_937906425.1. Classification (GTDB taxonomy): domain Archaea; phylum Methanobacteriota; class Methanobacteria; order Methanobacteriales; family Methanobacteriaceae; genus Methanobrevibacter. Next base: position 3,640 of record NZ_CALCYR010000083.1, read on the forward strand.
TTTCAATCAAATCAGATAGATGTTTTGGTTGAAAAGTGCTTGGAACATTAAATTTGTTTTTCAGTTTTTTATAAAACTTAAATTTGTCATCCACTGTTTCAGTTTTTTTGTTTCCAACAATCTTATTTTTGAATTTTGAAAATTCTCCCATGAAGTCATTTGCATTTATTCCTGTGGTAAGTACAATCTTGTCAATTTCTGAATTTTCAATGCTTGGCTTTTTGTTAAGATTGGAATTCTTGGTTTCATCTTTTTTATTCTTGTTAATTTTTTCATCTATTGTGGTATTTGCATCTGTTTTATATAGGATGTCTCTTGATAATTCAAGAAGTTTTTGTGGACTGTAATTATCTTCAAAGTTTCCACAAGAATTCACTGACTCTTGGTCAAGGATATGCTTTTCCTTGAAGGGAATTTTAAAATCCGCAGTTTTAAAATAGCTTATGGAAAATGTTCTGTAATCCAGCCTCAATGCTGAATTAACCATAGGTCTTGTATCAATTCCCATAATTAGTAAATTTTCCATAATATCACTTGATTTGTTTTGTAAAAAATATTAGTTTTGTTTGGTTTTAATTTTAAAATTATTAGTTTAAATTAATACTCAGTCTCTGGCTTGATCATAGACTGTTTTTATTGTGTCCATGTCTACATTTGTATAAATCTGAGTTGTGGAAAGGCTTGAGTGTCCCAATAATTGCTGAATTACTCTTATGTCAACTCCATTCTTTAAAAGGTGTGTTGCAAATGAATGTCTTAAGACGTGTGGTGTGACTTTCTTTTCTATTCCAGCTTCCTTTGCATATCTTTTAATCATCAACTGCACATATCTTGGAGTTAGTTTTCTTCCATTCTTGTTTATGAAGAGATATTCTGAATCAGGGTTTTCATTTTCAATGTAGTTTGTAATAAGGTCCTTTGTCTTCTCGTCAAAGAGAACTATTCTGTCCTTGTCCCCTTTTCCCCTGACTCTGATTGTTCTTTCATCAAAATCAATATCCTTCTTGTTAAGCTTTACAAGTTCTGAAATACGTAATCCTGTTGAATATAACAATGAAAGTATGACCTTGTCCCTTATCTTTGCAGTCCTTTTCATTTGACTGTCATCTTCAGCGATTACAACTGATTCTATTAAGTCATGGACTTCCTTTTCATTCAATGATTTTGGAAGTGCCTTGGTTCTTTTAGGGTTTTTAATTTCGTCTAAAAAATGAATCTCATTGAATTCAAGGAATTTCTTTGAAACAACAGTGTTTAGGTAGATGTAATTCTGTGCAACATCCTTGTTTTTTCTCAAATCTCTGATATATCTTTTAAAACTAGCTAAAAAATGTTTCTCATCATATAGTTTCTCTTCATTATTCATGTAGTCAATCATGTTTCTAATGATTGATTTGTAGGTTTTGATGGTGTTTTCGGAATAGTTTCTAATTTCCATTTCTATAACATAATTGTCAAGCATTTCCTCAAAATCAAATATGCTGCAAATGTGTTTTTTCTCACCCCTATCATCATAGGCAGGCAACCTGACTGGAGATAGTTTGGGCTTTTCATTTGATAATGAGTATTGATCAGAAAATATATTCATTTTAATCCCTTTTAGACTTTTAACCCATTGTTCTAATTTAAGGACATTTAAGGCATATGGATTTTAGTTTATTCTTTAAAAAAAGTTCATAGAATTAATTTTAAAAATTCTACTTCGTTATACCTTAACATATAGTACTATTTTTACTTCGTTATACATTATAAACTTTTATGTTTTACTTCGTTATACCTTAAAAATTTAATTTTCTTAAAACTATTTATTTTAAAGGATTAGCTATTGAGGTTATTTAATTTTATTTTTAAAAATTTTTTAGACCTTTTGAATCTTTTTGTATAGATATTAACAGCTTTTTTATATAAATAATTTATTTAATAATGATTTAGTAAAAATAAATTTTCATTGTTTTTGAAATAATTTTTTTTTAAAATAATTAAAATAATTAAAATAATTAAAATAATTAAAATAA
>NZ_CALCYR010000084.1 GCF_937906425.1 uncultured Methanobrevibacter sp.
CTGTTTATGTTGAAGCTGGTGCTTTCTTGGATATGTATGATGTTTATGTCCATGACAACACTGCTACTTATGCTGGTGCTATTTATGCTGTATATGCTATTGTGTATCTTGACAATTGTATTTTAGATTCTAACGATATTGTTGAAACTACTAATAAATATTCTGGTGGAGCTGCTATTTTCGCTATTAATTCTACTGTAAGTATTAAGGATTCTAAAATTACCAATAATGGTAATGATGAAATCAACAGAACTGATGGTGATCTTTGTTCAGGTGTTGTATATGTAACTAATTGTGAAACAATTATTGTTGATTCATTATTTGAAAACAACACTGGTATTTATGGTGGAGCTATTTATGCAGGTTTAGATGATGATGAATGCACTTCCTCATTAACTGTCACTGGAACCGATTTTATTTCCAATGTTGCTTACACTGGTGGTGCTATTTATGTAGCAGATACTGAAGTAAGTATTTCCGATTCACTCTTTGATGGAAATATTGCTGTTGGTACTGGTAGTTCTGGTTACTCTTCTGGTGGTGGAGCTATACAAGTCATGTATTGTGATGAATGTGAGATTGATAATGTTGTCATAATAAACTCTCAAGCTGAAAATGGTGGAGCAATCAATATAGAAAATTCCTATGTCACCATAACTGACAGTCTCTTTGAAAACAATACCGCAGGAACTATTGGTGGTGCTATTATTACCAATACTGTTGGTGATTTGGAGATTTCCGGCACTAGTTTCATTAACAATGGTGCAGGTACTTATACTGGTGGTATTGCTTTCTATGGTGATAATTTAGTTATCCGTGATTCTGTATTTGAAAATAATACTCAAGCAGGTTATAATGGCGCATTATTCATATATGCTGCTGATGCTACCATTGACAATACTGTATTCCGTGGTAATAATGGAAGCTATACTGGCGGTATCTGGAATTATGGAAGTGATTTAACTGTAACTAATTCCTTGTTTGAAGATAATTCTGGTAGAGTTAATATATATAATATCTACAACCAAAGAGGTACTGTTGAATTGACTGGAAATACATTCAAGACCATTAGTGATGTAAGCATTGATATGAATGACACTTATGTATATGGTCAGGATGTAAATGTTAGTGGTGTATTCTATTGGGGTGTAAACGTTAATACTCTTATGAATTTCACTGTTGATGGTGTTGAAGCTACTGCAAATGTGAAGAACACTGTTTACACTGCTGATTTAGGAAATGCCTTTGCTGTAGGCAATCATACTATCGTAATCAGTACTTTCACTGATGAAGATGGAAATACATATGTTGTTGAAACCGCTCAAAAAACCTTTGAGGTCAAAAAGGCTGCTGTAAGTGTTGAAGTTGAAAATGCAGAAGCTGAATGGGGCGAAACTGCAACTGTCCAATTCAATGTCACCGGTGCAAATGATGCTAAATTAAACGGCACTGCTATTGTAACCGTATCCTGGGATGTTGATGGTGTAAGCCAAGTTGTAACTGTAAGTGAAGGTGCTGGAGAAGCTTCCTTCAATATTGCTGATAGTGTTGCTCCTGGAACTTATGATGTAAGAGTCGATTACATTGGTGATGACAGCTATGAAAATGCTACAGGCACTGCAACTCTTACTTTAACTGATCCTAAAGATAATACAATTGAAATTGAAGTTGAAGAAGATGTTTATGGCGAAACTACTTTTGCTACTGTAAGTCTTACAGATGCTGCTGGTTCTCCTATCGCTGCTGCTACTGTGACCTACACAGTTGATGATGGTGAAGAGAAAACAGCAGAACAAACCGATGCAGAAGGTCAAGTCATAATTCCTATCGATGATTTAGACGCTGGAGATCATAACATAACTGTCAAATTCAATGATGGTGTACACACTCCTACAGAAGAAACTGCAAACTTCACTGTTGCTCCTGCTAATGCAGAAATTGTCCTTGATATTGCTGATGTTGATTATGGTGAAGGAATTGTAATCAATGTTATTGCATCAAGTGGCGATGATCCTGTAAGCGGTGATGTGATTGTTGCAATTGACGGTGTTGTAGTTGGAACCATCCCACTTGGTGAAGATGGTTTAGGCAATATAACTGTTGCAAACACTTATCCTGCAGGTCAGCTTTATGCAAACGCTACATTAAATAACAGTAATTACATTGCTGCTACTGATGATGAAACCTTCAATGTAAATAAAGCAGATGCTAGCGTTAGTGTTTCTGCAAATCCTGTTGAATATGGAAATGATGCTACTGTAACTCTAAGCTTAACAGACAGTGAAGGTAATCCAATTGAAGGAACAGTCATTGTAAGTGTCGGTGATGAAACCAAGGTAATTGAAGCTAGCGGCGATATTGTATTTGCTACAAGCGAACTTCCTTCAGGAGCTTATGAAATCACTGCAAGATTTGTAGGCAATGATAACTTCAATGAGGCATATGGTTATGGAACATTAACCGTTACAGGATCCACTGAAGCTATCCTAACAGTTTCAGTAAGCAATGTAACTTATGGTGATGCAAGTGAAATCACTGTCACCCTCGTTGATGCGGAAGCTAATGGATTAAGCATGGATGTAATTGTAAAGATTGGTGATTTAGCAGTTCCTGTAAGTGTCAGAGATGGTACCGGCAGCGAATTTGCCAGATTGGATGCTGGTGACTACACAGCTATTGTAAGCATTGATGATGAAGTTTACGGTGAAATTTCCGCTCAAACTCCATTCAATGTAGCTAAAGCTGAATCTGCTATTGAATACACCTATGTTGCAAATGCATTTGGACAATCTAGCCCTATTACAATCACTCTCACAAGTCCGGTAGAAGGCATTAGCGGCAAGGTCGACATTATTGTAAACGGCGAAACCGTTGACAGCATTGATGTTGATGAATCAGGCATTGCAAGCTATGATTTAACTGATTTAATTATTGGCGTAAACCTTGTGAAAGTAGTATTTAATGAAACTACCAACTACATGGCTTCCTCATATGAAGGTATCATATTTGTTGATAAGGCTAGTGCGGAAATCATTGCAGTAGGTTCTTCTGTTGAATTTGGAGAAAGCTCAACTGTATCTGTCATATTGACTGGTGTTGATGGTGCAGGTATTGAAGCTACCGTTATCGTATCAGTTGATTTAGGTGATGAAACAGTTTACGCTATTGTTGAAACCAATGAGTCTGGTGAAGCTATTGCAGTATTCGATATTCCTGCTTATGGAAGCTTTGATGTTAAAGCTGAATTCTTAGGCAGCGACTTCTATTATGGTATCAGTGATGAAGATCAAATAGTTATTGCAAAACCTACCGATGCATTCTTTGACCTTGTAGTTGATGATATTGGATATGGTGAAGACTTAAACATCATCGTCAACGATCTTACAGATGTTGAAGGCAAGCCATTAAACGGTACTGTAACTGTAAGCATTGAAGGTGTGGATGAATTAATCACCATCGATATTATTGATGGAGAAGGTTCAAGCACAGTCAGTGACTTAGCTGTTGGAGTATACGAATTAAGCGCTAGCTTTGTAAGTGATGACGGATACTACAGTGCTGAAGCAGAGGCTGAATTTGAAGTCACTGTCGGTACTGGTGATATGGAATTCAATGTGCCTGAAGTAATCTACAGAGATGACCTTGTTGTATACATTACAAATGTAACTGACGTTAACGGTAATCCATTAAGCGGAATTGCTATCGTAACATACAATGATGGTGAATTAAGAACCGCTGAAGGGGAAATTGTTGATGGTGTCGGTGAAGTAAAACTTACTGACATGGATGCTGGAGTATACCAATTGGCAGTAAGCTTTGCAAATGATGATGTTGAAATTGAATATCTTGCTATTGGTGTTGTAATTCCAAACGAACCTGAATTAAGCATTGAAGTTGATGATGTAAGTTTAGGCAAGAACGCTACCGCTGTAATCAGATTAGCCGGATACCACGGCGAATACATTGATGAGGATATTGTTGTAAGCATTAACGGTGAAGAAATTGGAACCTACACTACCGTAAAAGGTAAGGTAATCGTTGAAATTCCTGATTTAACTGTTGGCAATTACACCATCAGTGCAATCTTCGCCGGAAACAATAACTACAACGATGCTGTAGGAATCGCTTCCTTCGATGTAAGCAAAACTCTCCCAAGCATTTCTGTTGAAGATACTGAAGCTGAATGGGGAGAACCTGCAACTATCAAATTCAATGTAACAGGTGTTGACGGTGCTAAATTAAGTGGAGAAGCTCTTGTAACTGTATCTTGGGATGTTGATGGCGTAAGTCAAGTTGTTAGTGTAAGTGAAGGTGCTGGAGAAGCTTCCTTCAATATCGCTAATAGTGTTGCTCCTGGAACTTATGATGTAAGCGTCAAGTTCTTAGGCAATGACCTTTACGATGCTAATGAAAACACTGAGGCTAAACTTGTCTTAACAGATCCTAAAGCTAATGATGTTGAAATTGCAGTTGAAGAAGGTGCTTATGGCGAAACCACTAATGTTACTGTAAGTCTTACAGATGCTGCCGATTCTCCTATCGCTGCCGCTACTTTGACCTACACAGTTGATGATGGTGAAGAGAAAACAGCACAAACCAATGCAGAAGGTCAAGTCATAATTCCTATCGATGATTTAGAAGCTGGAGATCATAATATCACTGTCAAATTCGATGATGGTGTACACACTCCTACAGGAGAAACTGTAAAATTCACTGTTGCTCCTGCTTCCACTGCTGTAGTAAGCTTAAGCATTGATGATGTATCCTATGGTGAAGAAATTCTTGTTAAAGTTAGTGCAGAAGATGAATCCGGTGTTCCTATTGCTGGTGATGTAAATGTTGAATTTGACGGCTTTGGCGTTGGAATAATCACCCTTGATGGAAATGGTGAAGGTACCTTAAGCATTCCTGCATATTCATTCCCAGCTGGAACAATCTATGCTCTTGCTAGCTTAGACAACAGCAATTATGTAACTGCCACTGACGATTTAAGATTCATTGTCAAGAAGGCGGCTGTAACTGTTGTTGCTGAAGATGCTGAAGCTGAATGGGGAGAACCTGCAACTGTCCTATTCAATGTTACCGGTGCAGACGGTGCTAAATTAAACGGCACTGCTATTGTAACTGTATCCTGGGATGTTGATGGTGTAAGTCAAGTTGTTAGTGTAAGTGAAGGTGCTGGAGAAGCTTCCTTCAATATCGCTGATAGTGTTGCTCCTGGAAGCTATGATGTAAGTGTCTATTACATAGGTGATGACAACTATGAAAATGCTACCGGTGCTGCAAAACTTACTTTAAGCGCTCCTAAGGAAGCTAAAGTAAGCATTAGCCTAAGTGAAAATCCTGTATACGGTGAAGATGCAAATCTTACCATTGATGTTCAAGACGCTTCTGGCGCTGCTTTAGCAAACACTCCTGTAACCGTACTTGTAGATGGAAAAGAGTATGCTAACGCTACCACCGATGAAAACGGAAATATTGTATTGCCTCTTGAATTAGATGCTGGAGATCATAATATTACCGTAAAAGTCGATGATGGTGTACACACTCCTGTAGAAGAAACTGTTGAAACTACTGTTGCTCCTGCTTCTGGTGTTATTGTCAGTCCTGAAGCAAATGCTACTGAATTTGGAAGCCCAGTTGAACTTCTTATCACTGTTGAAGATGCAGAAGGCAATGCCTTAGATGGTACTGCTACTGTAAGTGTAAACGGCGATACCTATGCTGCTGATGTTCCTGTAGTTGATGGTAAGGCTAAATTAGATCTTGAAAACTTAGATGCTGGTGTAAACCTCATTGAAGTAAGCTTCGAGAACCCTAACTATGCTGCATCCACTGCTCAAACTCCAGTGGAAGTACTTGCTCAAACTGGCGCTGTATTAACAATCACTCCTAAAGATATTAAGGAAGGAGAAGAGGAAAGCATTGCTGTATCATTAGTTTCCGCTGACGGTACTGCAATTGACGGAATCGTAATTGTCACAATCGATGATGTAAATTATGCTGCAACTCTTGTAGGCGGTAAAGCAAGCCTAGTTGTCAAAAACTTAGCTGCTAACGATTACGCAGTTGATGCAAAATTCATCGGAACTGAGGAATTCGCTCCTGTGACTGCTAACGCTACATTCACTGTAGCTCCATACTCTGATCCTGTAATTGATATTGAAGCTGGTGATGAAGAGCTAGTAATTACTTTAAGCGACAAAGATGGCAACCCATTAGACGGAGTTGTTAATGTAACTGTAGATGGTGAAACCAAGGAAGTGCCTGTTGTAAACGGTACCGCTACAATTCCTGTAAGTGAAGGAGATCACAACATAAGCGTATCCTATCCTGGAGATGACAGTCACGCTCCTCTTGAAGTAAGCGAGGAAATAACTGTAACTAAAGAGTATATCGACACAGTCGTAACCGTTGCTGTTGATAACATTACATATGGTCAAACTGCTAATGTAGCATTTACCTTAAAAGACATTAACGGAAATGATTTAAGCGGTCTACTTAACGTAACTGTTGATGATGTTGCATATGATGTAACAATTACCAATGGTGTAGGCAGCCTTGCAATCAAGAACTTAATTGGTGGAAACTACACAGTTGTTGCAGATTATATTGCTGCTGCCAACTATCTCCCATCAAGTGCTTCTGCAGTATTTGATGTAAAGAAACTTGGCACTAGATTCATATATGAAAATATGACCACTACTTCATTCAACCCTAACATTGAAGGAAGAATTGGTGAATACTTCACTGCAACCTTAGTGGATGAAAACGGAAATGCCTTAGCAAACAAAAACGTATCTGTTGGATTTAACGGTCATGTATACACATACATAACCAATGCTACCGGCGGATTCAAGACTCAAGTCAACTTAAGACACAGTACAAACTACACCTTCGCTCTCTACTACTCTGGAGACGACAACTATGAAGGTTCATTTGGTGTTGCAAGAATTGAAGTCTTGAAACAAGCTGTAAAATTCACAGTTCCTGCTAAGACCTATAAAGCATCCGCTAAATCTAAAACATTAACTGCAACTGTTCTTTCCAAATACGGAACTCCTATCAAAGGCAAAGTTGTATCCTTCATTGTAAACGGCAAATATTACTCTGCCAAGACCAATGCTAAAGGAGTTGCAACTGTAAAAGTAAGCCTTACCAAGAAAGGAACTTACTCTTGTGTTGTCAAGTTTGAAGGAGACGACGGTTACGCAGCTACTTCTAAAAAAGTTAAACTTACTATTAAATAAGTTTGGGTTTATTTAAACCCAAATTCTTTTTTAGAATGTGGTTTTTAAGGCAAAAAATAAAGAAAATTTATATTTTAGGGAAAAAAGTGAATTATTTTTAATTAAATAATTCACTAAACACTTTTTTTTTTTAATTGAATTTTAGCTATTTTTTTGAATTTTTATAATTAAATTGAATTTTTATAATTAAATTGAATTTTTGCATTTTGATTGAATTTTTGCATTTTAATTGAATTTTTGCTCTTTTTTTGAATTTTAGTTATTAAATTGAATTTTAGTATTTTAATTGAATTTTAGCTATTTTTTTGAATTTTTGCAATAATTTTGAATTTTACATTTTTTTGATCTTTTGCATTCAAATTAAATTTTTATTAAAAAATTGAATTTTAGTATTTTAATTGAATTTTATACTTTTTTTTAAATTTTTGCAATAATTTTGAATTTTTGCATTTAAATTAAATTTTAGTAATGAAATTGAATTTTTATTAAATTTTTGAATTTTTGCGTTTAAATTAAATTTTAGTAATGAAATTGAATTTTATACTTTTTTTGAATTTTTATTAAATTTTTGAATTTTTGCATTTTAATTGAATTTTATACTTTTTTTGAATTTTTATTAAATTTTTGAATTTTTGCAATTTAATTGAATTTTACACTTTTTTTAAAAAATTGATTTAAATTAGTAAAATTCAAAAATACTACTATAAATTATTAGTTTTCATATGCTCTCTCTAAAAACTTTAAATATAGCAAATACAAAATATTATTTATGGTTACATATATCGAACATCCTTTAATTAGAGAGAAGTCAGCCGAAGCAAGGCTTTACCAACAGATATTGGCAGCAGATGTATTGCAAAATGGAAATACTATGATTGTCGCTCCAACTGCATTAGGTAAAACAATCATAGCCATATTGGTTGCTGCAGAAAGGCTGGATAAATTAAAAGGTTCCAAAGTTCTTATATTGGCGCCAAGTAAACCACTTGCCATACAACACGAAGAAAACTTTAGACACTTTTTAAACGTTACATGCACTTCAATAACAGGTGCAGTAAAAACCGATGAACGTGAAAAACGATGGAATGCATCTCAAGTCATTTGTGCAACTCCACAGACAGTGGAATCAGATCTTTTAAATGAAAGATACGGTCTTGAGGATGTTTCTTTAGTCGTATTTGACGAATGTCACCATGCAGTCGGTTCATATTCCTATGTTTATCTTGCAACCCGTTATGTAAAGGAGGCTAAAAACCATTTGATATTAGGTTTGACAGCTTCTCCAGGTCATGACAAGGAGAAAATCAAGGAAGTGTGTGAAAATCTTTTCATTCAGGACATTAAGATTAAGACTGAGGAGGATCCTGATGTCAAGCCTTATTTCAATCCAATCAAAATCGATTGGGTTCGTGTTCAGATGGATGATGAACTGATGAAAATTAGGGAATTGGCAAACAAGGCATTGAAGCTTCGTTTGAAAGGTCTTAAGAAAATGGGCATTATAAATACCATTGGCGTAAGCAAGAGAGATATTTTAAAGGCTCGTTCACGTGTTCAAGGAAAGATTGCACATTCTGTAAATCCACCTAAGGAATGTTTCCAGGCAATTTCAGTATTGTCTGCTGTAATTAATCTTCAGCATGCAGTTGAGCTGTTGGAAACTCAAGGTGTTGAGCCATTTAATGATTACATTAAAAGACTTAGAAAGAAAACAACAAAGGCTGCAAAGAATATTCTGCTTGATCCTAACTTTTCAAGAGCCATTTATTTTGCAAAGGAAGCTGAAAAGAATGGATTGGAACATCCGAAGATGAAAAAGCTTATTGAACTTCTTAAGTTAGAATTGGGAATGGATGGTCAGACAAGATTGAAATCACTTAGGGATGATGGAGAGAATCAGGAAAGTCCTAAGATAATTGTATTTACACAGTTCAGAGACACTTTGGACATGATTCATAAAAGATGTGAATCTGAAGGAATCAAAAGTGTAAGGTTCTTTGGACAAGGTACAAGTGATGGAAAGAAGGGCTTGACTCAAAAGGAGCAAAAGCAAATCATAAAGTCATTTAAGACTGGAAATTATGACGTTTTGATTTCTACAAGTGTTGCAGAGGAAGGTATAGACATTCCTGCAGTTGATTTGGTTATAATGTATGAGCCTGTTCCCTCTGAAGTAAGAATGATTCAAAGAAGAGGAAGGACAGGACGTAAAACTTCTGGAAGAATGAAGGTTCTAATCACTGAAAAGACAAGGGATGAAGGTTATTATTGGACCAGTATTAGAAGGGAGTCCAAGATGAAAACCCAACTTGCAACAGAGGAAGCTATTGAAGAGCTTAAACTGAATGCTGCTGAAAGGATAGAAGTTGAAAAGAACATGATTGTTCATGGCAAGAGGGGAAATCTCAATGATAGGGATGACTCAGATTCTGACTTAAATGATGATTTTAAGGAAGAGTCCTTTAATGAGGACTTGGAAGAGATAGAACTTGAAAATGAGAATGAATTGAAATTGAAGGAACTTAATGAAAAACAGAAGAGGATAAATGAATTGGCTTCTAAGAGAAAGGAGGTTTCTTCTAAAAGAATCAGCTCTAATAATGATAATTCTAGTTCTGATTTAGATAATGATTCTAATTTAAATGAGGGTTCTAGTTTAAATAATGATTCTAATTTAAATGGAGGTTCTAGTTTAAATAATGATTCTAATTTAAATGATAATTCTAGTTCTGATTTAGATTCTAATTCTAATTTAAATGCTGGTTCTAATATAGATTCTAATATTGATTTAAATGCTAAATCTGATTTAATTTCTAATTCTAATGATTTAAACTCAGATTCCAATTCCATTGAAGATTCAATAGAGGAATTAAGCAAAAACAGCAATAATAATGATGAAGTTTTTATTTATGTAGACTCAAGGGAAGGTAATTCAAGAGTCATAAGGGCTTTAGATACTCTTGGAGTCAAGGTAAAGATAAACGCGATGGCAGTTGCTGATTATCAGGTTAGTGAAGAGGTAGCTATTGAACGTAAGACTGCAACTGATTTTGTAGATTCAATTATGGACAAACGTTTATTTAAACAGGCTAGGATGATGAGAGAGGAATTTAAAAAGCCTATAATGATTCTGGAAGGAGACAATTTCTATTCAGGTTTCATAAATCCAAATGCAATAAGGGGATCTCTTGCTTCAATTGCAATTGATTATGGAATAAGCATTATTCCTACCAGAAATCCTGAAGACACTGCAGCTATGTTAAAGAGAATTGCTATTCGTGAGCAAAAGGGAGAAAAACGTAGCATTCAGATTAGAACTGAAAGAAAACCTCAAAATCTTTGGGAACAGCAATTGTTTATTATAGAATCCTTGCCTAATATTGGGCCTGTTCATGCTAAAAGGTTATTGGAACACTTCGGTTCTGTAAAGAATGTTCTTGAAGCTGATGAAAAGAAATTGCAGGAAGTTGAAGGAATAGGTAAAAAAACAGCTAAGAATATTCGTGAAGTAATTGACAGCGAATATTTGTATTTTAAGAAGGAACTTAAGGACAAAAAGTTAATTTAATTGTTTTTAGTTCTTTTTTTATTATTTTTACTTATTTAATCTATTTTTAAGTTTTTTTCTTATTTTTTTATTATTTTTAGCTATTTAATCTATTTTTAAGTTTTTTTCTTATTTTTTTATTATTTTTAGCTATTTA
>NZ_CALCYR010000085.1 GCF_937906425.1 uncultured Methanobrevibacter sp.
TTGCCAAAGCATTGCCATTGGAGTCAACAAGCTTGAAATTGAAGTATTCACCATTCCTGCCGTCAAGAACAGTATTGATTGCATTGGTAGTCATATTATTACAGATAATCTCTGTAGCCAATTTATCAGGAATGTTTCCGCCAACAGGAACGTTTGCATCAGAATTGTCTACAAATCCGGTTACATCAAACTTGAATGGATTGACGCCACTTTCAAAGGTGTTTCCACTTACATTGATGTCTCTTGTAGGTGCAAGAACTCCCCTTTCACTTTCAAGCTCAAGAATAGTGACTGATTCAGCAACAGTTCCTTCACTTGCAGTGACTGTATTGTTTACAATGCTTATCATAGGAACGTCAATTGATAAAGGACTTGTACCGTTAAGAGCCTTCGCCTTAACGAGAACATCTCCATTGTTTGCAACAAAATCAATTCCTTCAATAATTACCCTTTCAACTCCGGATTCAGAGACTGAAGGAATAATGAATAAAGGAGAACCGTCACCCATTCCAATGATTGTGGTTTGCTTGCCCTTCAATGTAATGTTTTTGTTTATCTCGATGTTTGATGCATTTTCATAAACATAGTTACCAAGATTGATAATGTCCCCATCACTGGCATTGTCAATAAGTTCCTGAATAATCCTTGCATCCCTTATGTTTGTAAGATTGGTGTCAGTATCGTTTGTGTCAGTGCCATTTGTGTCAGTGCCGTTTGTGTCGGTTCCATTGTCTGTACCATTGTCTGTACCGCTGTTTGCATTTACAAGAATGTTAACTGAAGTGTAGATAGGATAATATATTCCATCTCCTGCAAAGCTTACGATAGCATTGTATTCACCGACAACCAAGTCACTTAAGTCAACGCTTGCCTTACCTTGGGAATCGGTTAAAACACGATAGTCAAAGCTGGCAATGCTTACATTAATAATCTCATTTGGAAGTCCTATGCCGTTTGCAATTAAGGTGATTTCCAATGCGCCTGAACCTTCAGTGACAATTGTATCCTCAACATCCAATGCAAGAATGAGCTGATAGATTTCAATATTGCTTATCCTCTCTGAAGGCTCGAATTTATCGTTTCCTTCATAGCTAAGGTATGCAGTGTATTGGCCAATTGCCAATTCATTTAAGTCCAATTTATAAATACCAAGGTTATTGGTCATTACAGTCTCTTCAAGAACTGTGAAATTGTCCTCATTTGATAGAATTAAAATTTTAATCTCCTGAGATGAAATCCTATTTGTTCCATTCAATAAAACAATTTCAAGGCTTGCATTTGAAATGGATTGATTGATGTCTTCAGCCTCAATAGAGCTTTGGTACTTGTTGACAACTATATTAATCTCTTTTTCACAGGAAAGATAGTTCCCATCTCCTGCAAAGCTGATTTTTGCAGTGTAGTTGTTTGCACTTAGCTCACCAAGATTTACACTTGCAGCGCCGGTTGAAATGGTTTTGACAGTGTAATTATAGCTTCCATCATCGGATTGGATAACTACAGTCAATTCCTTATCTGCAAGAGGATCTTCTCCGCTTAACAATTTAATGTTTAAGTCTCCAGAATCGATTGTGCATTCTGTATCCTCTGCAATGATTTCAGTGACCAATCTATTGATGGTCAATTTGACTTTCATGCTGTCAAGGTCATAGGATGTATCCTCAAGGGCAAATGTGAGTATGCAGGAGTCTCCAGCCTCAAGTTCAACGAGCTCATTTATGTTAAAGCTTGCATATGAACCCTTTACCAATTTCTTATCTGAAAGGGTATAGGTCTGATTGTCCACTTTATAGCTTACAATAATGTATTGTCCGTCAAGGTCATTTGTAATTGTCCTGTATTTGTCCAATACGCTTAAATCGATGCTGTAGGAATCACCTAAGTCTGCAATTATATTGCTTTCATTTGCAGAAATGTAATAGTCTGAACCAAAATCGACATAGAATTTCAATGTCTGTTCTGTTGGCTCGAAGTAGATTGTCTCATTTCCTATTGCAAGAGGGGTGTAAATTGCAGTTGCAATTCCATCAATAACAGTTACAGTGCTTGAGATATCATCATCAAGATTGCCTAAAACAGCTGAAAGCTCTAAATCGAATTGAGCTATATTGTCCTCAAGCTTGTAGACCTTGTCGTTGTAGACATAATGGGTCAAGTCTGCAGTTACAGTGTAGGTAGGGCCTAAAATCACAGTGGTTTCATTGATTGAAGGTTCAAGAATTACCCATTTATCTGTAGAGATTATGGCGGAAACTATATTTGTTCCAATCTTGTTTCCTATTGGCCCTTCATTACTTAACCAGTAGTTGTATTCGGCATTGACCTTTTCATCAGGATAGGTTTCATTAAACCAGTTGAAGTAAATGTCATCACCATATCCTCCATCAACAATATTGTTTATGAATACATTGTAGTTGAAGCTTGCATTTCTTGCAACGTAAATTGCTCCGCCCTTGCCTCTTCCAAAGTTATCCATAAAGAGGGAGCGAGTAATGGTTACCTGACCTGATTCAACGCAGACAGCTCCTCCATAACTTGAAGTGTATGCGGTCGCACTGTTGTTTATGAATCTGCAGTTGTCTGCATACAATGTGGAACCTGAGGCACCATAAATTGCTCCGCCACGGAAACCGGCATGGTTATCCTGGAAGGTGGAGTTAAAAACATTCAGAGTGGAAGAGCTTAAATATATAGCTCCGCCATAGCTTCCTGCATTGTTTCTGTTGAAATTGGAATTGTTTACATAAACATAGGAGTTTACGGCACCAATAGCTCCGCCCCTACCGGATGTAGATGATTCTGTAAGATAGAGGTCACCGAAATTGGTGTTGTTAATGTTTAATATGCCGCTGTAGGTGTAGATGACTGCAGTGACAGTTTCCAATGCAGAGTCCCTGAAGGTACAGTTGTTAATGTTTACAATACCGAATTGATTATAGATAAAGAAACCTCCATATCCGTTTGCGTTTTCAAAGGTCAATCCTTCAAGATTAAGCCTTACATTTTCCTGTTCTATTTCAAAGAGGTAACGTCCTGAAAGGTGCAATACAACCTCATCACTGCCATTTGCCTTAACAGTTAGGCTTTTTGTCAGGTATTCATAGCTAACATCATATTTTCCTTCAATAGCTATGATTGTATCCCCCTCATTTGCAGCGTCAACAGCCTGTGCCAAGGTTTCATAACCGACATCATTTACAAAGAATCCTAATTTGATGGATCTGACTGTACCTGTCTTGACTTGGCTTTTATCGTTTCCATTTGAGTAGGAACCTGAAATCACATAGCTGTTTTCAGTGTTTGGAACTGTGTAAAGCACAGTTGCAATTCCCTTATCAACACTGGCATTTCCAATTATGGCGGCACCTGCAATAAATTCAAGTTTTCCACCGCTTATAAGGTTATCCATATCGTCACTTACTACTGCAGTCAAGTTTGTTTGGGTAGCCTTAGGAATTTCCACAGTCTTATTGTCAAGATATACGATTTTAACATTCAAGCTGGCATCATAAACATGGATTGCATTTTCTACAGGAGATGAGTCGGAATTATTGATTATATTGTTGCTTAAGTAATAATCTCCGCTTGCAAGATAAATTACGCCATTTGCATCCCCATCATTATCAATGAAAACATTATCATGAATGTCTGCATCTGTAGCCAAGTATAATGCAGCTCCATTATCTGCACTTGATGACTTGACAACTATATTATATATCATCAAATCACCCCAATCAGCATAGATTGCTCCACCATTATCTGAATTTCCGTTGATTAAAGTCAAACTTGTGATTATTACAGGAATGTCTGCAGAATCTGCTGAATCTGATATCTTAAATATCCTTCCATTTTCACCGGCATCAATGATTACATTATCAATTGAACGTCCCTGAATGGTAACAGCCTTGTCAATGCTTAAGTCACTTTCATTATATAATCCATCATCAATGAATATGATGTTTTTCACATCATTCACTTGGGTCAATGCAAAGCCAATGCTTGCATAAGGATTGTCATAGGTTCCTAATCCGCTTGTATCTGATCCGGTATTTGAAACAAAGATGACAGAGTCGCTTTGCATTACATCAAACTCAAGGAATTGGTCACTAGGTTCGATATAGACATATACATGAACATTTTCAATAGGGGCAATGTATTTTGCAATTCCATGACCCTCAACAAGTTCAACGGTGGAGTCGATTTCCCCTTTTGTAGCGTTTAGCTCAAATATATAATCAGGCATGAGTTCTTCAAGGTCCTTGACATTTTCACCGTCGGTGTAACGGCTTAAGTCAACATGGATATCGTTTGTGGAACCTGCAATAAGCATGTTCTCATCACTTGAAATGTCTAGAATAACCCAGTTTTCAACACTTGAATTTGCAAAGTTGTATACAGGCTTTTCATTTGATTCCCAATAGTTGTATTCCAAATCATTTTCTTCAAGATAATATCCGTCTCCAATATAATCCCAGTAGTTTCCGCTCACACCAGTATTGTTTATGAATAGACAGTAATTGATATGGTTTTCAAGAGCCTTTGACCAAATTGTAGTATTCAATCCCAGGTTATTTGCAAAGACTGAATGGCTAATGTTTAAGGTAGCACGTGAATGGATTACAGCAATTGCTGATGCTCTAGGACCTGTAATGTTAATAAATCTTGAGTTGTTCACTGTTAGGCTGTCACCGACATAAACTGCAGCATAATTATAGGTTACAGTTCCTATATAGAATGAACCTAAAATATTTGTGAAATTGGAATCGTAAATTTCAACAGGACTGCTTGAATAGATTACAGTACCGTTTCCTCTTCCTGAAATATTGTCAAATGTGGAATTTTTAACTGTTAATCTGGAATAGTCATAATAAACATATACAGCACCGCCAGTATTTACATTGGAAAGGTTTCTGAATTCACAAGAGTCAATGGTCAATTCTGAATAATCCCATAGGAAAATGGCAGCTCCCTGTGCACTGTAATTTGTTAATGCATTGTTTTCAAAAGTACAATTGATTAGAGTAATATTACCTCTGGCCTCAATAAGACCGCCATAACCTGTAGAGCTACCATTTGTAAAGGTTAAATTGATTAAATTAACTTTTGAATTTTTTGTAATGTTAAAGATCTTGGAATTTGAACCTTTTAAGGTGATTTCTCCATTATTGAGAGCCTTGATTGTAAGGCTTTTATCCACAACTACCTGATTAATTGTGTATGTGCCTGGAAGACCATAGATTACATCATTTGCCTTAGCAGCTGCAACAGCATCACTTAGGTATTCATAGGAGGAACCTCCTTCAATAAACCAGTGATGGGAAACTGTGTGAATGTATCCTTTTGTTAAGCTATAGTCATCACTTGCACCGTCATATACACCCCATACCATTAAATCGCTGCTTGTGATTTCACTTACTGTATAATCAATGAGGGCAATTCCATCGACTATTGGAGAACTGCCTATCATATCATCATTTACATAAAATATTATATTTCCGCCGCTGATTGTATTGTTTAAATCATCTGTAACGCTTGCATTCAAGCTAAGGGTCTGGTCAAGATAAGCGTTTACTGTATCGCCCTTCATGAAAACAAGTTTAGCATTCACTTTAGAATCCTGCAGATAAATCTTATCCCCATCATGAGCCTCATTTCCGCCCATATTGTTTTGGGTCATTTTTACAAGGGTCTCATTTAATGCAATTGCTCCACCATATGAATTGGCAGTATTTTCAGCAAAGATATTGTTTGAAAGATTGATTTGCTTATCTCCGCCATAAATATAGGCTGCCCCACCATTTTGAGCAATGTTTACATTAAGGAAATTGTTCTTTATCTCAATAAGCCCATTCTTGGAATTGTCAACATAGACAGCTCCACCATTTAAGCTGGCGTTATTGTATTCCAATCTGGATGAATCCAATACTAAATTAGCCTTTACTGCAAGGGCACCGCCATTATTAGCAGAGCCATTTGTGAAATTGGAGGAGGAAATAATATTTTCGCCACTGCCTAGAAGCATGATGGCTCCACCATATTCATCTGCAGTGTTGTTGATGAATTCAGAATCTGAAATAATAAGATTGGCCTCTGAATATATTGCTCCACCATTTTCTGCGGAGGAATTAATGATTTTCACATTGTTTAGGCTTAGATTGGTACCGTCAAGAACATAAATTGCTCCTCCATCGGATTCAGTCTTTCCATTTACAAGGCTAATGTCCCTTATGACAACATCAAGATCCTTTGAAATGCTGAAGATTGGCCCATTGCCTTGAGCATCAATGATTACATTGTTTTCACCATTGTCAATTGATAGAATGCTTACTGATTTGTCAATGAGAAGATTGGATTCATTGTATCTGCCTGGCTTGATGTAAATTATATTCCTTGAAGAGCTTACCTTGCTTAATGCAAATTCAATTGTTGCATATGGAGCATTTAAGCTGCCGTCATTATCATTGCTACCATTTTCTGCAACATAAATTGAGGATGATGCATCAGCCAAGACAGGGAATGAAAATTCATCGCTTACATTATTGATTTTAAGGATTTCTGTACCTGCATCCTGACTGTTATAGTTAATGACTCCAGTTCCATTCACAATTTGGAGCTCATAGCTTTCTGTATTGGAAAGGCTAGGAATGACTGTTAGATTGATGTCATTTAAACTGTCTGCAGAACTTATTTCGCCTGCCCGATTTTTAATTTGATTAAGGGAGAATGTGATTTCCTTATCAAAGGTGCATATTACATCGCCATCTGTATCAAGGTCCAATATGTACCAATTGTTTACGGTAACATAATCCATGCGTACCAAACTTTCATTTACACCATCATTGGAGCCCCAGTAGTTATAGTTTGCATAAATAGGTTCCAATGCCAAAATATCATTATATCCATAGGAAGCTCTTGAATTTACACTGTTGTTTAGGAAAATACAATTATAGATGTCTGCTTCTGAATTGATTAGAATTGCTCCTGAAACTCCTTTAATTGTAGTTCCTGTGTAAAAACCAGTTTCCTGACCGTTAATGAAAGTGCAGTTTGCAATTTCAACATATTCCCCCTCGGATGCAATTGCTGCTGCACCAGAGGAAGAGCTTGAATAACTTGGAGAATAAGTGGAAGTGCAGGAGTCAAATAGGGTATTTGTGATTTTTCCTTCTGCTTTATAGGTCAAATAGATTCCAGCAGCATAATCAGAACTCTTTAAATTCTTAAATACGGAATTGTTTACTGACAAATAGGATTGGGTAGCAAAAATCATTGGCTCACTTAAGGTAGAGTCAATAAATTGACAATTTTCAATTAAAACGTCAGAACCCCATGAATATACTGCACCGCCATAACCATAGGAACGAATATTCTTAAAATTACAATCACTTAATTCCAAAGTTCCTCCTGAAATATGGGTTACTCCAATAGCTGTAGAGATATTTTCAAAGACTGATGAGCTAATTTTTACTTTTGCACCGCTTTTGTCACTATAGATTACCCCGCCATAACTAGTAGCAAGATCTGTTGTGATATTTGAAAATTGACAGTTGTTAACAGTTATATCGCCATAGCCGAAAACTGCAGCTCCTCTCATTCCGGAACCAAGAGAGATTCCGCTAAAGACAAGATTTTCCAAAGTCAATGAACATCCGCTATTTAAGTAAAATATATTCTTGCCATAGGATTTTAAGGTCATGTCACCTAAGCTTTGAGCCTTGATGCAAATATCCTTATTAATGGTCAGGTTGCTTAGATATTCACTGCCGGCTTCAATACAGACAATTGTATCATTGGAACTTGCAGCTGAAACCGCTTCATACAGGGTATCATAACTAGTTCCCAAATTCTCATTTGACCATACTGAGCCATCATTTAATTTATTTGATTCCAAACTGTTTTTAAAACTGGAATCCTTGGAAATAACATCATCAGCGATGTCATTTTCATCACTTAAAATATTATCATCACTATAAACTATAGAATCAGAAATATCATTTGATACTTGAGAATCAACAGAAGACAATGCAAGACCATCAATATCATAGGATGAATTGTCTGCAATGTCTATAGCGGATGAATCTCCAGCAAAAGAAGAAGGTATTGCTAAAAATAAAACTAAGATAAAAGCAATTAGGATTACCTTCCCGTTTAATAATTTGTTTAACATAATTCTCTCCATTAATATAGTTTTTTTAAGTCAAATTAAATAATATTAAATTAATTTTAGATAAATAAAATCATGAATAAAAATTAAAAATGAAAAATGAAAAATTAATTAAAAAGAATAGTATAAAACTATTCTTTTATAAATCATTATTTCTTTTGTTTTAAAACAAAAATCAATTCAAATACTTTATTGAATTAACTAATTAAAACTAATTAAAACTAATTAAAACTAATTAA
>NZ_CALCYR010000086.1 GCF_937906425.1 uncultured Methanobrevibacter sp.
TTTAATATTAATTAATTAAAATTTAATTTAATTTATTTTATTTAAAAAAAACAAAGGAGATTAACCATTGCCAAATAAATTCGCTTGGATTATGTCCCCAAAGACTTCTTGGGACGATAAGAAAGAATTAATCACAACAGCGCTTGAATCCGGAATTGACCATATTGTCGATTTGGAAGATGGTGAAAACATAAGAAAAGTAGGTAACTTTAAAATTATTTCACAGGATGAGGATGCTGATATCTATTTAGTTGGTGTTGATGGTGAAGGAGATGGAACTCTTGAACTTAAAGACAATTTAAATGAATCAGCAGATCTTGCAAAGGCTAAGGAAGCTAAAAATGTAGGAAAAACTGTATGCGCCTATATAGAAATTACTGATAAATTGCATGAGCAATTGGCAGTAAGTCTTGGTAAAGTTGTTGATTATATAATCCTTGTTGGAACCGACTGGACAATAATTCCTCTTGAAAATATCATAGCAGACCTGCAGAAGGAAAATGTTAATCTGATAGCTGCTGCAAGAGATGCCAGTGAGGCACAGGTAGCTATGGAAACCTTGGAAGTAGGTACAGATGGTGTGATATTTGAAGCAAAAGACTTTGGACAGATAAAGGAAATTGCAAATCTTATTGATGATCTTTCAACAGAAAGCTATGTCCTTAGGGATTTGACAATTACAAATCTTGAACCGGTTGGCTCAGGGGATAGGGTATGTATTGATACAACCACCATGATGAAACCTGGAGAAGGCATGTTGGTAGGTTCATATTCAAAAGCCATGTTCTTTATTCACAGTGAAAGCTTGGAAAGTGAATATGTAGCATCCCGTCCTTTTAGAGTTAATGCAGGTCCTGTTCAGGCTTATGTTATGGTTCCAGGTAACAAGACAAGGTATCTTTCAGAATTGAAGGATAAGCGGCGACCAGTTTGGCGGCAAGCTCCTCTTCAGGCATCTTGCATCCGTCGATCAGCCAGTACTTGGCCATGCATGTGTTTGCATATGCCACATAGCGCATGGCAAAAAGTTCATCTTCTCCCACGGAAGAAGTACGCTCTTTCATATACAGAGCCATCGTTCTGACGATATAGTCAAAATAGTGTTCCACCAGTGGCACAGGACCTCTGTCCGTGAAAATCGCAAGATAGTACTGCCGGTATGTACGGATGTCTTCCAGATACAGGATAAGGATCTCCGACCAGTCTTTATTGATATTGTCCCAGAGCAGACGCTCTCCGTCATAGTTGAAA
>NZ_CALCYR010000087.1 GCF_937906425.1 uncultured Methanobrevibacter sp.
GAGACATAATATTCGACTGAAATATAATATTAACAAAATAATTACAATTATAAAATTAGATTTCATTTTAAGTTTTATAAAACTAATACTAATCATATATGAATTTAAGAAACTAAGAGGTTAAATATGGCTAAAAGAAATTTTAGAAATAGTCTTAACAATATTGGAAAAATTCTAAAAGAAGATTTTAGAGACGTTTTTACTAAAAATTATATTGTTGTAATCGTTCTGCTTGCCATTGTTATATTGCCTTCACTATATGCTCTTATAAACATTCAGGCTTGTTGGGATCCATATGAAAATACTGGAAACATCGAGTTTGCAATTGCTAATTCAGACAGCGGTTCTGAATTTGACGGCAGCGAAATAAATATAGGTGATGAGATAGAGAAGGAACTGAAAAAGAACGATGACTTCAACTGGACCTTTGTCAGCGAAAAAGAGCTGCGGCGAGGGGTCAAGAATGGAACCTACTATTCGGGCATAATAATTCCAAAGAATTTCAGTGAAAATGTAACCTCAATTACAACAGATGATCCTCATTCTGCAAACTTGGAATACATAGTCAATAGGAAAACAAATCCTATGGCATCAAAATTAAGTGATTCTGCAGCAAAGGCTGTTTATAATAAAATTAACGCTAAAATTGTTGAATACATTGATGTGGCAGCATATTCAAAATTGGGAGACCTTCAATCTGCCCTTGCTTCAGGTGCAAGCCAAATGTCCTCAGGTGCAGTACAGCTTTCATCAGGGGCATCACAGGTATCAAGTGGGGCATCACAGGTCTCATCCGGAACATCAAAGATTACAAGCGGTGCCTCTGAAGTCTCATCTGGAGCATCCCAAGTCTCTTCTGGAGCATCACAAGTAGAATCTGGAGCATCCAAGGTTCAATCAGGTGCTTCAAAGGTTTCAAAAGCTTCCTCTGAAGTAACATCCGGAGCATCCCAAATTTCAGCTGGTGCATCACAGGTTCAAAGCTCTGCAAGTCAACTTGAGCAATCAGTTGATGTTGACAAATTGCCTAATGAACAGTTGAAGACCGTTGTTAACGGTTCAAAGAACCTTGCCAATGCAAGTTCACAGCTGGCAGGCTCTTCAAGCCAATTGGCTCAAGGCTCATCAAAACTTGCAAACAGTTCAGTCTCTTTGGCAAATGGCGCTTCAAGTGTTGCCGGCGGTTCATCAAAACTTGCAAGCAGCAGTGTAAAATTGGCAAATGGTTCTGCCTCCTTGGCAAATGGATCCCTTGCTTTGGCTAACGGTTCACTAAGTTTGGCAGCAGGTTCAGAATTGCTTGCAAACTCTGCAGCATATGCATTGTTTACAGCATCCTCCTCACTTGCAGGAGCATCAGATTCCCTTTCAAGCATGACCGGTGTTGATGAGGACCAAGTCGGGGACTATATCTACGCTCCAGTTAATCTGGATGAACAGGAACTCTATCCTGTTGACAATTACGGTTCTGAAGTAGCTCCATTTTATATAGTATTATCCATGTGGGTTGGAGCTGTAATTACATGTACCATGTTAAGGGTAGGCCAATCAACTGGAACTGAATTCAGTCCTTCCGAGATGTATTACGGAAAATTGATCATTTTCCTTGTTATGGCATTTTTCCAAACTACCGTAACCCTAATTGGAGCATTCATATTAGGCATTGAAATAAGCAATGTGTCTCTCTTTATATTCTCTGCCTATTTCACTTCGATGATAATAATGCTAATTTGTTACTCACTGGTATCCGCTTTAGGTAAGGTGGGACAAGGATTAACAGTCGTATTGCTTGTGTTCCAGATTTCCGGAACAGGGGGTATTTATCCAATAGAGTTGATGGGTAACATCCTTCAAAATATTAGCCCATATATGCCAATGACCCATGGTATTACTATGCTTAGGGAAGCTGCATTAGGACTTGTATGGCCTAATTACATTAGTTCATTTATTGCATTGTCAATTATAGCTATTATAACATTAGTGTTATCTGTAGCCATTAAGGCATTTGCAGACAAAAGAGCTCATTGGTTTGAGGAAAAGTTATCAGAAGCTAATCTGTTCCACTGAGGACCATTGGATTATTAATTAATCTTTAATCTTTTTTTATTTTTTTAAAATTTTTAATTTTTTTACTTTTTATACTTTTTATACTTTTTTTACTTTTTTATTCGTTTACTTCTTTAATATTTACTTTTTGAATTTGTTAAACTTTTTTTTACTTTTTTATTCATTCAGGTCTGTTGAAAACCTATTTTTAAACTTTAGTTAGATTTAAAACAATAATTTTTAGAAATTTTTATAGGATTTACAAAGCCAAAAAAGATTAAAATAAATATAAATAAATAAAAAACTCAAAACAAGCCCAAAAAAAGATTAAAAAAAGATTAAAAAAAGATTAAAAAAAGATTAAAAAAAGATTAAAAAAAAGATTAAAAAAAAGATTAAAAACAATAAAAAACAATAAAAAAACAAAATAAGTTAAAAAAAGATTAAAAAAAGGAATAAATAAATAAAAAACTCAAAAAACAAGCCGAAAAAGATTTAGAATGAAATAAAAGTTTAATAAAAATTATTCTTTTTTATTTTCTCTAATCTTTTTCATAATCTTGACATATACCTTTAAAAGCATTCCAGATAATGTATGAGGAATTCCAAAAATATGTCTAACGGCCATTTCCAAACTAAGTTTTAAAGACTTTTTCTTAATTTCCT
The DNA here is from genome assembly GCF_937906425.1 of uncultured Methanobrevibacter sp. Classification (GTDB taxonomy): domain Archaea; phylum Methanobacteriota; class Methanobacteria; order Methanobacteriales; family Methanobacteriaceae; genus Methanobrevibacter. Next base: position 2,713 of record NZ_CALCYR010000087.1, read on the forward strand.
CTTTATCAATTGATCTGGATTTAGATACAACAATATCGCTTCCACCAGATTCTTCTTCCAATTCTTCTTTATTTTCATCAGCCATAAAACCCTCCAAAAATAATTTCATTTTTTAAAATATAATCTTTAAATCTAAATAACAATTCATAAAAGCAAAATAAAAATCACAAATCATTAAAATGACAAAGCATAAATCTCATTAGCCACAATCGCTCTTTTAAAAATCTCCAATAGCTCCTTTGAAGGAGTGGAAATTTCATTCGGCAAATTCTTAATCTTATTAAAATATTCCATTGCCTCTTCCATTTCACCAATTCTCTTTAAGCACAATGCAATGTTAAAATAAGGATATAAATAATTCTCATCCAAAGCAATGCATTCCTTCAGATATTTGATTGCAGATTGATAATCATCAAGTAAAAAGAAAATCATTCCCTTTGCATTCAATGCAAAAAGGTCATTATTGTTTTCATCCAATATTTCCTGATTCAGCACATAGGCATAATAATAGTTATTTTGAATAAAGAGATAATGTAAAATAGCTCCCTTTTTCCTTGAAAGCTCATCCATGTTTATATCAATGTCTTCAAAAAGAAATAGCTTGAAAAATTCCTTCTTGATGTCAAAGGACAATGAATAGATTAGATTATGACTATTTGAATCTAATTCCAATGCCCTGTCATAGCATTGTAAAGCCTCAAACAAACGATTTTTATTCTTATAGAAGAGACCTTTCTCAATCAAATCCCTAAATTGCTTATCGTAATCCTCAAGATTAACTTCATCCAAATCAATTTTCATCTCTTCAAGTATTTCACTTTCAATAGCTAAAATATACTCGCCTCTATCAGGATAAAAGTCTGCAACCATGTCATAATAGGATAGTGCATTGTCATAATCCCTTCTTTTTCTAAAAATCAATGCCTTGTTCATCAAGGCAGTGTAATCCTTATCATCAAAATGATTCAAAATCATATCAAAGGATTCCTCTGCCTCATCAATCTCATCCCTAGCATTCAACAGGGAAGCTTTTGCATTCAATGAGTTAATAAATTCTGAAGAGAGATCATTTTCCTTAATCTCTTCAATCGAAAACTTTTTAAAATCATCAATGATTTCATTAAAGCAATCAAAAGACTTTAGTTGATCTTCATTCATTAAATTAATAGCTGTTTGAACCCTTTTGGAAAATTCATAAGAATTTATATCATTGCTTGAATCATTTTTATCAGACATCATATCACTTAAGAGTTAAATCAAAGAAATTTTTTAAAAAAAACTTAATTACATTTACTTATATTAAATTTAAAGAAGTAAGTGATTATATATTTAAAAAAACTATTATTAAAATTTTATTAAAAAAATAATAATAATGAAACTTCAATTAATGAAAAGAATAATTAAAAATAGTTAAAATAGTTTAAAAATAGTTAAAAGTTTAAAAATTAAAAGAAATTAAAAATAAATAAAAATAGTTAAAAAATAGTTAAAATAATTTAAAAATAGTTAAAAGTTTAAAAATGATTAAAAATAGTTTAAAAAAAAAGAAAAAATTAGTAATTAAATTACTAATTCAATCATATTTTTATTTTTTTAGTTACCGGATAATATTTAGCTCCGGAAACAGTTATGTTAACAGTGTATGTTCCAGATTTTAAGCTAGGAATCTTAACGTTTAAAACTCCTTTTTTAGTTGTGTACCATTTGGTTGTGTAATTCTTAGGTCCAACAAATGATAATTTGAACTTCTTGTTAAGGTTTTTGTTAAGATTGCTTTTAATGGTTACCTTAATGTATTTGCCTGATTTAGCAAATGAAACTTTTGCATACTTAAGCAAGTAATTTGATTTATAGCTGCATTTGCTGAATACGTTTTTAAGTTTTGAGAAGTAGTGGGCATTGTTGTAGGTACCTACATTCTTAACAAAACTACAGGAGGTAACTTTAGCCTTATTTGAAACAATATATACTCCACCACCATAATCAGCTCTGTTTGAAGTGAATTTGGAACTTGTTACTGTCATGGTTCCTAATCTGAGGAAGACACCTCCACCCCAATTCTTAGCTGTATTGGAAGTGAATGCTGATTTTGTAACCTTTAAGGTTCCGCCAAGAGCACAAATACCTCCACCTTGGTTGGTAGCTGTGTTTTTGGTAAAGTTGGAATTTGTTACGGTACAAACCAATTTAGTGTTTTTCTTAATAAGCATCAAGTAGAGAGCTCCACCGTTTTGCGCTTTATTGGAAATGAAATTGGAATTTGTAATGGTAACTGTTTTACTGTTATCAATGGAAACGGTTCCTCCATAAGGGGAAGTGTTTTTAGAGAATTTGGAATTGCTGATTGTAACCTTTGATAATGTGACTAAACCAAGAGCTCCACTGAAGTTACCCTTATTGGAAGTGAATGTAGATCCAGTGATTGTAAGAGTTCCATTAACTGCATAGATAGCGCCACCCCATTTTTTAGCTTTATTTGAGGTAAATTCACAGTTTGTAACCTTTACATTACCACAGATTATGTTCACTGCTCCACCATGTTCTGATGCATAGTTATTGATAAACTTACAACCTTCAATGGTAGCATTGGATCTCATAGACTTGTCATAAACCTGTACATTAATTGCTCCACCACGTTCTGCAGTGTTGTTTTCAAAAATACAGTTTTTAACAAGTGCAGATTTACTGGTATCCAAAATTATAATACCTGTATTGTTGGTAGGATTATTGTAGAACTTGGAATTCAAGATTTTACTTATACCATGTTCGTCAACATAGATAACACCCTTGTTTACGGAGGGATTCTTTTCAAAGGTACAATTGTCCATGTATAAACTTGCTTGATAGAATTGATTGCCATTTGTAAGACTTACAACCAAAACAGTGGTTAAATAACCTTTATTGCCTGAGAAATAGGAATCATAAACTTTTAAGGTGGCTCCGTATACCTTAAGTGCACTTCCCATACCTTTTTTATCCTTTTCCCAAGCTACAGTGGTATTACGGTTAGCGACATTGTTGAGGAATTGACAATTTCTAATTGTTAAAACTCCTCCTTCCTTAGCGTCGATTACTCCACCATTACCATGGTCAACCTTATTGTTTTTGAAAATACAGTTGTTAAGGTTAAGTATTACATCTTCCCTTGATAATATGGCACCACCATTTTTACTTACTCCATAACCGTTTTTCATTGTTAAGTTATTGATGGTCACCTTAAAACCTTGAGAAATTGAGAAACAACCTACTGTATATCCTCCATCAATATAATGGCCATTACCTTCAATGGTTACATTGTTTCTGATTAAAACACCGTTATTGTAATTACTGTCATAGGAAGGGTCATAAATAATATCTCCCTTCAATGAAATTGTAGAACCGGATGCAGCCTCATTGATAATTTTAACCATCTCAGAATAGGTGTAAAAAATTTCTTCATCCCCTTCTTCTTCACCACCATCAGTTGCTGTAGCATCTGTTTCTACTGTAGTGTTAGCATCACTTGCATCTGATTCTACAGTAGTGTTAGCAGCATCTTCTGTAGCATTGGCAACTGTATCTCCAGCAGCACTATCATCAGCACTGTCTGAACTATTTGCAACAACATCATCAGAGCCGGAACTTCCGCTATCCTCTGATGATACACTGGTATTTTCAACTACACTATCAACTGTTTGAGTATCACCATCATCTACAGTTGTGCCTTCTTCAGCGGCACAGCTAGATATAGTTAAAAATAACATTAAAACAATTAAAATTGAAATAAATGTTTTCTTTAAAATAATTTCACCTTTATAAATTTTAAACAGTATATCCGAATTAATTCATAATCAGATATATACATTATTAATTTTATTTATCAAATCAGTATAATTCTTTACACATAAATTGAAATTTATTTGTTTGCCTTGATTTAAAAATAAATAAGAATTAATATTTATATTTAATTGAGATGCAAATTTTTGGCATATATCTTTCATTGTATTTTCTTTTGAGCATTTTATTTCTACATTAGTATCATCTAATATAAAGTTAACTTTTATATCTTCCATTTTATTGAATAATTAATGATAAATAACAAATATTC
>NZ_CALCYR010000088.1 GCF_937906425.1 uncultured Methanobrevibacter sp.
AAATAAAAATTATTTAAAGAATATAATAAAAGTTTAAATAATACAATTTTAGTCAAACATCCTCTCAATTTAATTGAAATAATTAAAAACCTTATTATTTAACTTAAAATACTGTCTTTTCTTGTGTACACCACACCAATAATCACCAAAAGCACTAAAGCCACTAAAGAGCCAAGCATACTATCCACTGAGGCAATTGTAATAGAACCCATTGACTTATTCATTATAGCAGCAATATTAGGAATAACCAATGCAGACAATAGGAAGTAAATTCCTAAGAAAAACATGAAATTTCCTAAAACTATAGGATAAGGCTTATCAACATATTTTACAAAGATATTAGAAGCAAAATATGTGACTACAATAGTTAGAACCAATGCCAATGCAACATACTTACTTAAGTCTGCAGCCCCTAGACCGACAGTAGGTGCTACTAATAATATACTTACAATAATTGATCCAAAACAGCATGGACAAGGAGCAATCACTGCAGCACAAGTTGCAGCAGTAGTGTTCTTTTCAAAAACTCTCCATTCTCTAATGGTAAATATACCTGCTAAAATCATTATAACAGCCATAATAATAAAGAATAAAGAGTTATATGTATAAATTAATTCAGTAATTTGATTTGTATAATATGAAGAAATCTCAGCAAGAATCAATACTCCGCCACCATATCCTATACATACGGTAGCCAAATATTTCTTGGACAGATTAGCTAAACCTACAGCCAATCCTAACTTTATACCGAAAACAAGCACCGCTGCCAAGATTCCAAATTGCCAAAGCATACTAAGCATATCCATTTTCACCACAACCATCAAAATATATTAAAATATCATTAAATACCATAAAAATAAAATTCCTATGCTAAAAAATTATTTAATTTACATCATCATAATCATAATAAAATTAAATAATCATTATTTACCTTAAAAAATACAAAATCCTATTCTTAAGTCAAATAATCATCATTTAAGATTCATTTTAAACTTAAAGCCAATGATAAAAAAATAAAATAAAATAAAATAAAATAAAAATAAAAAAATAATAATTTTAAAAAGATAATAAATTAAAAAGATAATAAAAGACAATTAATGAGACTATTAATAAGACTATTAATAAGACTATTAATAAGACTATTAATAAGACTATTAATGAGTAACTATAATAAGAAACCATTAATAGAATAATATCCCAGAATATTAAAAATCATTAATATTCATAGTCAAAATCATCATAATCATCATCATTATCCTTATCTTTGTTTCTGAAATAACCAAATCCGATTAATGCAACTAATGCAAGAATACAAATTATAATCGCTATAGGCATGCTAACGTCTTTAGGTGCAACAGGTGTGCTTGAACTAGGACTTACTTCAACAGCCTTTCCCCCGCTAGCATCAGGAGTGCCTGCATCTGAGTCACTAGCAGTTTCACCTTTAGCAGCATATTCAAGACCTACAGCTCTGCCTCCGCTTTGCCCATTGATATTAGTGTTTCCCTGTGAGGACTGGGAATTGGAAGTTGAACTGCTGTTTGTCTCAACTGTAGCATTAGACTGTTCAGAGCTATCCCTTGTTTGGCTATCAACATTTGTTGAGTTTGAAGGAGCGTCTGAAACATTAGTTAGGAACTTAGGATTTAATGTAGCATTATACAAAGTAGGCAATAGTTTAGCAAGCAAGTCAGCATTTACAAACTTGACTGCCCATTCCATCATAGCCACATTACCACAGCTGCAGTCACAACATGCCACACCATTAGCTACAGTAGCTTGAGCCCATGTATTAGCAATATCCCTAAGGGTTGCATCGTCTGCATCCCAATATCCTTCAAATGCAGAACTTAGCATAGTTCCGCTCATGGAAATCAATGAATATGCATTATTACCTGTTTGTAACCAAGATTTGACACCTAAGCCATACTTATCCTGATAATAAGTATTATAAACATCATTCCAAACAGTTTGAGCAACAGAAGAAGGCCTGGTTACTTGCCATCCCCATAAATTAGAGATGAACTTATTAGACATATATCTAGAACCACTATAACCTTCCTTCATCATTCCTTTAATCCAATCAGGGTTTAAATACCTTGTATTCAACTCGTTATAGAAGACTTTCTCAAATGAAGCCACATATGCCTGATCCCTGTTTGCATACATTAAAACATTCATTGTTGGTGTTTTATTGGACAAGTACTCTACAGTCATTGAAAGACCTCCCCAATAATCGAAGAAGTCATCATTATCCAAAACACCATATTGATTTGTGTTACGGCTAACAACAATATGATCAGTGTCTGAAAGAGCTCTCATGAACACGATAGGATTAGTGTCTCCCCAATAGTATTTAGAGTACATATTTCCCATTCTGCCAATATAAAATTCAGACAGCTCATCAGTGTCATTCCAAGTCCATGACATAGATACCAATTTGGAAATACCTGCACCATAGTCACCATTTGGAGGGGCAAATATACGGGTAATCGCATATTCTCCTGCAACGGTTGAATTATAACCTAAACTCAAATAATAAATGCAATCTTCAAGCCAGTGCTTTGCAACATAATTATCATCAAAGGATTCATTGGACATTCCTTTATAGCTTATGCTTTTCATGATAGATCTTAGTCCATCCTTGATTTGAGGACCATATTCACTGTCCATAAGAGTCTTATTATTTACTATTGTATAATATGAACGAGCCAAGGTCAATCTGAAAGCATTGTCAATAAGACGTGCCTGAGAACTGTATAAATCCCTGAATAATCCGCTAGTGATTACGGTCACATCAATTCTCTTCTTGTCCCATCCTTCAGGACGAGTCAGGTTTTCAAGAGGAATCACATCAGGCAAGTCATTGACCTTTTTACCTGTAGGAATTCCTTCCTCATCGTAACCTGCACTGGAGGAATTATGCCATCCAGGCTTCATACCCAATAGATAAAGAACAGTGGATACTAAAGCACCGTCATCCCTTGCAGTTTCAACACACCAAATACCCATAATGATCTTTTCACTTGTGTCATTTAAGTCTGCCAAGGTCAACAATGTAAGGGTTTTAGCATATGCCCATGCCTCTTGTGTTGGAAGTTCAGATGACTGGTCTTGGAACATGTTTGTTCCAGTCGGAAGAACTTGAGGCACTGTAACACTTTCTCCACCAATATTTACCGGAATATACTCTCCACGTAATGCAGATATCATTGCATCCAATTCATCATCAATACATTGATTGTATAAGTCCATGTATTTCTTTGCAATATTCAATGATTCGATAAATTCTGGGCTGTCTAAGCCAACAGTTTTAGAGACCGTATCAATATCCCAATAGATCAGAGCCTTGCAAATATCAACAGACTTATTGAGAATGAATTCACGTTTCAATGGAGCCAATTTAGAGTAATCTGTTGAATAGTAGTAATTAGACAATTGGTCTAATAGATTGGTCTTTTGATTATTGAATTCAAAATCATGAGCTGCGATAATTGAAACAGTGTTTGCCAAATCTTCATCAGTCCATTTTTGACCAATTGCATGAAGACCTAAAGGATATAATGTATTTTGAGTATCCTTTAGGAAAGTGTTTAAGCTTGGACTTAAAACACTCATATCAGTTTTGTTCAAATCCTCTTCGCTTATGCAAAGGGTGAGATAATAATTATTTGCAATAATCAAATCCTTAATCTCTTTAGAAAGATTATTCTCCAAATCCTGATTGAAGTTTTTGCTGTTATGATTTCCATCATATTTTTCCAATAAATTAGCTAAAACTGTCAAGTTACCATACAAATGAGTAAAAGATTTTGGAGAATCCAAGTGAGAAATCAAAACTGCAAATCCTCTTCTTTTTGCTTGTATAGCTTCACCTAAACCGTCTGTAATATAGAAATAAACTTGAGGAACTTTTCCTACAACAATAGAACCATAATCATTATATGACAATAAGACTTCCTTACCAGGCAACCATTCATGGGTTGCATGTCTTCCTACAAAGACCATAGCGTTAGAATGTCTAGTTTGCATATAATAATAAGCTGCCAAATATTGGTGGGTAGGAGCAACTGCAGTACAATGGTAAAGGTTTTCAATATCCGCTTCCCAACCTCTTTGAGGTTCAGGACCTATGAAAACATTACCAAAAGTCAATCCAGGAATTACAAAGTAATCAGTGCCATTACGATTAACCAGCATAATATTACCTGGAGCTTGGCCCCATCCGTTTAATCCAGAAATATTCAAAGTTCTAAATTCTGCATAATACTCCAAATACTCTTCAAAGTATTCATATGAGGATGTATTTGCATAAAGCTTTAGAACATTAAGGATCTTATCAAGAATATTTGTTGCGATTACTGTCTGATTGTCCGGAAGCAATGCCTTAATCCCGTTATACCATTCATTGAGCATGGATTCGGTTTCATCAGTATAATTAAGCAAGACTGCCTTTTTAACCATTTGACCAATATAAGCCACAGGACCTTCAGAAACTTGGAGTTTGACAATATCATCTAAAGAATTAAACCATTCTAAGTATTCATCTGCTGGAAGAAGAGTGACACCGGAGCGGTTAGCTAATTTTTCGACTTCACCAGGAGCCCAATTAGCCACATTGATACCACAAGCAATCATCATATCTTCAAGTTCAGAAACATTATTAGGCAAATCCTTTAAATCATATCCTGCATCCTTTAATGCATAAAGCATATTATAGACACTTGTAATTGCATCCAAATAACTTGCACCGATATTTTGCTTTCCCGGAGGGTAATTGTAGTATATAATTGAAATATTCTTATCCTCATTCGGAGTGTATTGCAAGTCTACCCAAGAGTCTACCCTATCAGTCAATAGCTCTATATTCTCATGAACCGGAACAAATGTCAAAATATTAGCCCCAGTCCTATTTGAGATATAAGAATCGACACCGCCGACAAATGTAGAATCAAAAATACCTTGAGACTCAGCAATAGTCACATGCCACCATTTATCACTTTTTGTAGTGCTTAAACCAACAGGACTTAATTCCCATTGTTTATTAGTGATATATTCTGAGTGAACAGCCCTAAATACAGGCACATCAACATTTTCAAAGAAACGGGTAGCATTGGTAAAGTTTTCTCCACCTACACCATATGCAACCATGGAAATGATTCCATCTACAAGAATATCAAATTTTTCAGGATTTTCCAAAAATCCGCTGATGTTTGAACCTGCACTGGTCCAATATTTCACCATAATATTCAATTGTTCCGCATTACCTGCAGGGCAATAGATAGGAATGACATTATATCCCTTAGATTCCAATGATTCAGTGATTTCATTGATTAAATCCAATTGTTGAGATTGAATATACATTGTACTTTCCAATATTCCAATTGTACGATTATTGGATTTGTTAAAGAATGTTTCAATGTATTCATCCAAGGAATACCATCTGTCCCTAAATATGCCTGATGACTGAACACCAGTGAAATTAGGAGCTTCATAGTAGCAGCCATGACCTAAAAGATTAAGAATATAAAGCAATTCATTCTTCAAATTGCTTTTATCATTAATATCCTTATACAATACCAAATTATTGAAGATGCTATTAAAAGAACTGGAATTATCAGTTATATAACTTTGAATAGCATTAAAGTCATTTCCCCTTTTAGTAGCCTTAAAGTAATAAATCAAATCATCGTTGGAAAGACCATTGAAAATTTTCTTATGGCCAATTGTAGAGTTTCTAACTAAATTCAATGATGTGGAACTAGAATTAATATTACCTGTAGGAGGTTCCAATATTAAAAACAGTTCCTTATCAGAGAGATTTGGGTGCTTATCAAGTAGATTGGTCAATACTGCATCAACATTGGAACTAACCCACTGACCAATGAATGCATCACAATCCATCATCAAAGCATATAATTCCTCTTCTTCCATCTCATTGATTTGATTTCCACTTCGAATATTGAATTTCACATTAGAAAAACTGGAATTATCCAATATTTCACATGCAACGGCATCAAAAAGATTATTTCCAGTATTATCACTAATAATGAAAACATTAAATGTTGACTTATCAGATAATGGAGCTTTTAAATCCCCTTTAATGAATAAATCAGACCCTATAGAATTTTCTATTGTGTCAATTGTTTTTTCCTCAAGACTTAAATCAATATTTAAATCATCATTTTCAGAAACTAAATATGCATTATCTTTTAAAGACAAGCCATAGCCATCATTTGAATAATCGCTAAGGGACTCATCCAAACTATCATTTGTATCCTTACCATCATGTCCAGAACTTCTTGAGTCATTTAGAATAATTGAATAGTCAGATATTGAATTTTGATCTGTTGAACTTAAATCCAAAATAGACATATCTGATGTATAATTATTATCAATATCCGTTAAATCGCTTGTATCCTCAGCATAAATTGCCTGAGGAATAATTAGACAGAATAATAAAAATAAACAAAATATTTTTTTATTAAAAGCCATATAAAGTCTCCAAATAATAAGAAAATTTTCAAAATAAAATATCTCAAAAGAAAAAATTCTTTCATTAAACCAAATTAAATCAAATTAAATCAAATTAAATCAAAAATTTACTTATTATAATAATTGCTATATTTTTATACTTAATAAATATTTTTAATTAAGTATTACTAAAATAAAAAAAAGACCTATAAAAGTAATAACATAGAAAAAAGTATTACTAAGCCCTAAAAAAGAATAAAAATAGTAATAAAAAATTTAAAAAAAATAGAAAATAAAAAATTAAAATTTAAAAATAAAATAAAT
>NZ_CALCYR010000089.1 GCF_937906425.1 uncultured Methanobrevibacter sp.
ACTTTATAAATTTAACTATAAAAAATTTTAGTATCTGTTTTTTTTAATTTTAAAATTTCTAAAAATACTATTTTTTCATAAATAAACTTTACTAATTACTTAAATAACTTAAACTCACTTTAAAATGATTTTTTTAAACCACAATACTTCGTTATATTTTGATATAACGAACAAAAATCAATTTCTTTTCAAATTTTTAGGAATTAAATCATGTCTAATTCAAATATACAAGTTTATGTTGTTTCACACAGTGAAGAAGATATCAGGGATATTGATGCCAATGACATTTACACCCCTCTTTTTGTAGGTCGTAACGGTCAGGACAATTTAGGTTTTTGCAGTGATGACACTGGAGATAACATTTCTTCCAAGAATTCATCCTATTGTGAACTTACCGGATTGTACTGGATGTGGAAAAACAGTCCTGCAGATATTATTGGTCTTGTTCACTACAGACGCTATTTTGCCAAATGGAGACTTGGAAAACGTTTGGAACGTGAGGATTTGGAAAAAATATTCAAGGAATATGATATCATTCTTCCAAAAAAGACAACAGCTCTTTTAGGTTCAGTTTATGAGGACTATGATCATTGGAATTATGCAAAGGATCTGGATTTATGCGAGGAGGTAATTGGTGAACAATGTCCTGAATACCTTGACAGCTATAAGAAAGTGGTAAAGGGCAAGGATCTTTATTATTATAATATGTTTATAGCTCCAAAAGAGGTGATTGCACCATATTGTGAATGGGTATTTCCAATACTTGCTGAAGTTGAAAAAAGAGTTGACATGACAGGATATGACGATTATCAAAAGAGAATTTATGGATTTTTAACTGAAAGGCTCTTTGATGTTTGGATGGATAAGGAAAACCTTAGAGTAAAGGAAAGTGAACTTAAGGTAAATGGATTTAGACTTAATGTCCATATGTGGATTGTAAAAAGATGGATAGTCAGATGGGCTTATGTTCATATTTATATGGGTTTGCTCCACAAGGATATGAGACGTTAATCAGGTTTTTAATATGTCTGAAAATCTTAAATTGTATGTTATTTCACATAGTGAGGAAGCTATTTGTGAAATCAGAAATGATGATGTTTACACTCCCCTTTTTGTAGGCAGAAAGGGTAAGGATAATCTTGGTTTTGCAAGTGATGATGGGTGTGAAGACAATATTTCCTCAAAGAATAAGGACTATTGTGAATTGACAGGTTTATATTGGATGTGGAAGGCTTGTGATGCTGATGTAATTGGATTATGTCATTACAGGCGTTACTTTAAGGGAAAGAATGGAAAGCTTATTGAAAAAGATGAAATACTTGATTATTTGTCTGATTTTGATATTATTCTTCCTAAAAAGACAGATTTGATTAAGGGATCCTATTGGGAAACCTATGAGGGGCATCATTTGTATCATGCATTGGAAATAACTCGTGATGTTATCAAATCAAGGTCTCCGGAATATCTTGAAACATATGAAATGATGTTGAATCAATCCAGTTTTTCCAATTATAACATGTTTATTGCTCCAAGGGAACTCATCAACGAATATTGTTCCTGGGTTTTTCCCATTCTTGAAGGGGTTGAAGAAAGAATAGATGTTGATGAATATCCTCGTGTATTTGGACTTATTTCAGAAGCCATTTTCAATGTCTGGATTGAATATAATGATTTAAAGGTTAAGGAATGTCCTATTTATTATTTAGGTACTAAACTAAGATTTAGAATGGCTTTGGCAGATAATGTCGTACTTAGGAAAGCTTATCAGTTTTTGTATTTTAATTTCTTTAAAAAGTCTGTAGGAAAAGGATTGGAAGAGAAAATACACAATCTCTTTTATAAATAATTTTATTTTTTTTAATTTATGGTTACTAATGGTTCAATTTATTTTAAGTTAATAGGTTTTTTATTTATTTAAATCAATCAGGGTTACTATGAGTGAAATTAAAACATTATTTAAAAACATCAGTTGGGTGACTTCCTCTCAGGTAATAGTTAATGTCTGTGCATTTTTATGGACAATACTCATTGCCCGTTACCTTGGAGTAAATGATTATGGTATTCTCTCATTTGCCATTTCATTTACCGTTTTGCTTGGAATGGGTACGGATATTGGCATGAGTACATTTGCCACACGGGAACTGTCCCAGGATAAGTCCAAGACTCAAAAGTATATAAATAATGTCATTCCTTTTAAAATAGTTCTATCCATTGTTTTGTTTTTTGTTACAGCAATATTGCTGTATTTGTTAGGCTATAATAAACTGGTAATTGAAGTAACTCTTTTAATATCTCTGGAAACCATTTTTATCTGTATGATTAAGTTTATTGGTGGTGTATTCCAAGCTTATGAAAACCAAAAGTACAATTCTATTGGGGAGATAATATCTAGTTTGTTTTTATTAATTTTCTCTTTAATTTCAGTATGGTTTGATTTAGGTTTAATTGCTATTGCTTTGTCCTATACTTTAGCTTATGGAATATTTTTAGTCCATATGGTGATAAAAATGAAAAAACATTGTGGGCTTCCAAAATTTGAATTTGATTGGGAATTTTGGAAAATAACTGCCAAAAGGTCAATTCCATTCGGTTTAAGCATTTTCTTCTACACAGTCTACTTTTCAATAGATGTGGTCATGATTCAGTTCTTGGCTGGGGAATATGCAACTGGAATCTATAATTCTGCATACAAGATTGTTTCTGTCTTTGCCGCATTTTATGTAATCTACCAATATGTAATATTCCCATTGATGAGCAAATTGTATACAGAAGACAGTAATTTGCTTAAGCTAAGCTTTGAACAGTCCTTTAAGTATTCTCTGCTGATATTGTTGCCTATTTCAATTGGAGTTTATTTCTATTCCCCTTATATCATTAATTTGATTTATAGCAGTGAATACGCTTTAGCTTCTCCTGTAATGCAGATATTGATTTGGACAGTTGTATTTTTATTTATCAATGGTGTTGCAACATCCTTGCTTAATTCAATTGGAAAGGAACTGGAGGTAACCAAAATCTATGTTGTGGCCGCTGCATTTAACATTGTTTTAAATTATATCATGATACCTATTTTCTCCTATAATGGTGCAGCAATTACTACTGTATTGAGTGAAATATTGATTTTGGTTCTCATGATGTATTCAATTTCAAAAACAGAATACAAACCAGACTTTTCAATGGTAAAAACAGCTGTTAAATTAGTTTTTTCTAGTTTGATATTAGCTGCTGTTTTGTATTTCCTAAAAGTTTCATTATGGTTGGCCATTCCAATAGGACTGGTTGTTTACATCATTGGCTTATTTTTAACCAAATCCATAGATGACACTGACAAATACATTATTAAAGAGTTGCTTAATAGGTAGTTTTTCACTGATAAGTATATTATTGGAGAGTTGCTTAATAGGTAGTTTTTTACTGATAAGTATATTATTAAAGAGTTGCTTAATAGGTAGTTTTTCACTGATAAGTATATTATTAAAGAGTTGCTTAATAGGTAGTTTTTCACTGATAAGT
>NZ_CALCYR010000090.1 GCF_937906425.1 uncultured Methanobrevibacter sp.
CAACATTTACCGATCAATCTAAATTTCATAAAAATGGAGGGTTTCTACAAAGCCTTTTTATTAAAAAAAGAAATTTTAAATTAAAATTAGAGAGTTTTAATCATTTTTTTTAAATTTGATATTTAAAAATGGTTTTTAATGTTAAAATTAGAATTTATTCATTAAAAAGTTTAAAATTAGAATTTATTCATTTAAAAGTTTAAAATTAGAATTAAATCATTAAAAAGTTTAAAATTAGAAAGTAATATTTAAAATGTTAAAATTAGAATTAAATCATTAAAAAGTTTAAAATTAGAAAATAATTATTTAAAAGTTTAAAATTAGAATTTATTCATTAAAAAAAGCAAAATTAGAAAATTACAATGGATTCCATTTGTAATTTTCTTTTTAATTTGATTTGAACAGTTTTTTAAAATAATTGTTTAGAGTTCTTTTTGATTTTAAATTTCTATTTAACAATTATCTTGGAGCTGGTTGTCTTTCCTGTGTAATAACTGTCTCCGGCAAATTTTGTTGTTGCAGTAAAGGTTCCCTTCTTAGTTAATTTTATTGTAAATGTTGCAATTCCCTTTGCATTTGTTTTTGCTGTGTATGTTTTTCCATTTACCTTTAGGCTAATCTTTCTGCTTTTGATTACTTTTCCCTTATTGTCCTTAAGGACTGCAGTTAGCTTTTTGCTTGCTGCCTTTTTAAAGGTCTTCTTTGCAACACTTAGCTTTGTAGCCTGTTTTTGTATTGTGATTGTAGTTAATTTTACACAGCCCTTATATGCTCCGTTTCCGGTATATGCAAGGGTTACCTGATACTTGCCGGCTGTTGCTGTAGGTAGTGTAAAGCTTACTGTACCGTTTATGTCGCTTGTTCTTGTATAAATCTTGCCGTTGAATGCAATGCTTACTTCCTTATTTGCCAAAAGGTTTCTTTCACTGTCCTTTAAGCTAAACTTATATACTGTGCTTTTTGCATTTATTGCATAGACGCTTAGATTGGATGCGCTTATCATTGTTTCTGTAGGGCTTTCTGTAGCCTTTACTGTTGCCTCCATTTCACAGGATTTGTATGTGTCGCTTCCTCCATAGCTGATTTTCAATTCAGCCTCGCTTTCAATATTGTCGATGTATATGTGACCGTATTCATCTGTTAGGTCTGTAATTGCAGATTGCCCATTTATTGTGTATGTGACCTTTTGCGCGCCTAGTTCCATTCCATTGATGTCATACAATACTATTATTGCACGTCCATCCTTAACATATTCGAGGCTCAGATATGTTTCTGTATATGCCTTAGGAATTAGGATGCTTCCATCTGAACTTTCTATTGAACTGAACTTAAGTTCAAAGTCATTTATTCCCTCAACATCGCTGAAGTTATTGTTTTTTACAATGATGTCTCCTGTAGGTGTAAGTGAAAGGCTTGACAATACATTCAGATAGTAGAATGTGACTGTCTTTGGATTTACACTTTCATCTGCCCTGAGGACAGTGTTGTCTGTTATGTTTATTGAGCCTATTGTTGATGGGTAACCGTGTGCTGTGTTTTCAGCCTCTGAGATTATAATCATGTTTTCGTCATTGACCATAAAGGTATTGTTTATAATCTCAAGGTTGTTTGATGCCTTTTGAAGACTGATATAGGGGAGGTTTTGATAGCTTAGGTCAAAGCTTCTGTTAAGGTATGAGCTGTACCATGTAGCATTTATCATTCCGCAGGTGATGAATGTGTTGTTTATTATCTTGGAACCTGCAGTTGATGCTCCTCCATAGAATATTGCATAGGTGTTGTTTATGAATCTGTTGGCTTCTATGAGTATGTTGCTTGAACCGGTTGCAATGCTTAATCCATCCAATACCTGTCCCTCAAAGCTGTTGTTTATTATATTGATATTGCTGCAGCTCATTATGTTTACTGCCTTTGTACCTGTTTCGCTGCTTTTCACTCCGGTTGTAACTCCTGTGAAATAGGAATTCCTTATTGTGGAGGATTCTGTACTTGTTAGGTATGCTCCATTTGCGAAGTTTATGAAACTGCAATTGTCTATTGTAAGGTTTTTGTTTCCCTGTGAGTATATTGCAGTTCCTGTAATTGTTCCGCCATAGTCAGGTACAGGATTGAGGTTTTTAAAGGTGATTCCCCTTATTGTGCTTCCATCGCTTCCCTTTATTTCAAATATGCGGCCTTGACTGTAGGTGTTTATAATTACATTGTCTGCGGTTATTGTGAGTTTCTTTGTAATTGTGATTGTTTCGTTTATTGTATACTCCTTGTTTTGACCGAGGCTTATTGTATCCCCGTCCTTTGAACTGTCTATTGCATCTTGGATGGAACTTGAGTCTGTAACTGTTATCTGTGAGCCAATCAAGTTTTCATTGCTTGCGCCTATAAGTTCTGTCTCTTTGTTTGAACTGCTTATTCCTTGATTGCTTGTTTTTATAAGTTCTGTGTCTTTGTTTGAACTGCTTATTCCTTGATTGCTTGTTTTTATAAGTTCTGTCTGGTCGCTTAAACCGTCGTTTGCGTCTTGACTTATTAAAAGATCTGCACCATTATTCTGAGAGCCCTTCATGTCTGATTGGCTTGCAGCATTAACGCTTGCAATTGAAAATGCAATTATGCATAATAATAGCAAAATGCCTATTTTTTTATAATTCATTTTATTTATTCTCCAAATTCATTTTTTAATATTTTTTTTTTAATGCCTGTTATTCGTATCGTATGTGTTGATTAGTTTGTTTTTTTTTTCATTTACTAATTTTATTCACATTGATATTGGGCATTTTAATCAGATTGTTTTTTATTTTTATTTCATGTTTGATATAAAGGTTTGTATAGTTCATTCAAATGATTTAATGTTTTTGGTGTAAATTATTGTTTCCTTTCTTTTTTGATTTTGATTGCTTTTAGAAATTTATAGTGTTGTTTTGCATGTTTTTTTTTATGGGGAAGGGTATAATCTTATTTTTTTTTATCTTAATTGGTTTATCGTTAAGGGCTGTTTTTGAAAATCGTTTAAAAAATGATGTTTGGCTTGGGATTGATTTTATGCAGTTATATTTGGTACTTCATCTGATTAGTGTATTTTTGGCTTTTAGGAGTGTTCATGTTAATGTTTGAAAAATATGGATAATATTTAAATAGTAACAACTAGTTATATTTATATGATGTGTAAGGTTTTACTCATCAATAATTGAAAATTAAAAATTTGGTGGCGGATAAGTAAAAAAAAGTAGAGGAAAAAATAAATATGATAATTTCATAGTTTTAAAAAAAATGTTTGGCGACATTTTTTTATAATTTTTTTCTCCTTTAATGAAAAATAATGTTTCATGAGATAAAGATGAAAAATATTTAAAATTATATTATTGATTCTCTACTTGTTTTTTTTTTATTTGAGCTACTTCTTAATCTATTAATTATTAAAGGAGGTAAAAACTTGTCTTCTCATAAAATTACATTGATTATAGCAATGTTGGTTTTGGCAATATTTGCAGTTGGATCAGTTTCAGCTGCTGATGATATTGCAGACGACATTGATGTACAAACTGATGATGTATCTATTGATGATGTCTCAGTTGAAGAAGATAGTCAAACAGATTATGTAAATAATAGAGATAGTTCTGATGTAAATATTTACAATACAATGACCTTGACTGATATTCAAGATAATATTGATTCTGCTTCAAGTGGTTCAACTGTTATTTTTAATCCGGGAACATATACTGGAATTGCATTAAATTTAACTAAAGATAATGTTGTTTACAGGGGTGTTAATGCTACATTGATTGGAACTGGTTCTAGTCATGTTTTTAATTTAGTGAATAATTTAAATAATTTCACTATCTCTGGTTTTGAAATTAATGTTAATGGCAGATATTCTGCTATTTATGGATCATTTATATTTAATGGAACCATTAAGGAAAATACGCTTTATAATGGTACTGATGGTATAAATATCAATAGATTTTATGATAATATGACTGTTGAGGATAATTTTATTCATGATATGTATAGGGATGGTATTTCATTTGCTCATCCTAATGCAAACAGTATTAGTGTTAATAATCTTGGAAATACTTATATTTCTAGAAATAATATTACTAATTGTAATTACAGTATTTTTGTAGGTGGTAATTTTAGAGGTGTTATTTCAAATAATAAAATTTTAAATTCTACTTGTGGAATTCAATCTGTGGGTAAAAAAGATGGTTTTATTAGTGATATTGTTGCAAATATAAGTGGAAATAATATTTCTGGTGTTGAAACTGGTATTGAATTTATCAATATGACTGCAGTTAGTTTAAATATTACATCCAACAATATTCAAACTACAAATTATGTTAGTGGATATACTGTGGATTATGGAGAAAATTTTTCAAATGCAACTTCTGAATCAATTAATTTCTATCATAATGTTTTGGTTGGTGCTATAAAACAGTCTCTTATAGATATGACATATACCTTTGATAATTGGTTTGATGGTTATATTATTCCATAATAGATTATACAAAAAAATTTGAATGATAATCTAGTTAATTTGATTGTAATGATTCATAGGTTGTTGTAATCAATTTAATTAAGATGGTTGGAAATAATTTTTTTTTGAAAAAAATTTATTTCAAATTGAAATTAAATTATAATGCTTTTCTTTTAAATTTCGATTTGTATTTTCCGATAATCATTTTAAACATTTATTATTTTAAACTTAAAATTTTAATGCGTGAAAATATGAAAAAATATTATATTTTTATAATGTTCATTTTTTTTATTTTAATTTCATCAGTTAGTGCTAGTGAAATTAATAGTACCTCTTCTAATATCTATTTAGGCGACAACTCCGATGAGTCTATTCAAGCAGTTAATGATTTGGATTATTTGAGTACAAATTCATATTCTATGTCTGAAAATGAACTAAGTTCTCAAATTGCCAATGAATCTTTGAAAACATCATCAAATATTGTTAATTCCGGTTTTGAGGATGAGTTAGATAATGGTTGGACTGTTAATGCTAATGGTGGTAGTGTTTCGAGGGATAGTTCTGTTGTTTATGAGGGTTCTTATTCCCTTCACATTGTAGGTAATAATAATGGTCCTATAATAAGTCAGAGTATAGATTTTACTAATATTGAAAGTATTAGTTTTTATTATTATGCTCCAAGTAGTGGAGGAATATTTAATGTTTATATTCTTGAGGAGGGTACTGTACCAGGTTCTAGTAATTATCTAAAACAGTTTGCTCTTATGGGCAATCCTACTCTTCTTAATTCTTGGACGTATAGTGGTGAAATTGATACTACTTCATATACAGGTAATTTAAATTTAGCTTTCTTGGCATCATATGGAAACATATATTTAGATTCAATTACATGTGTTGCTAAAGAAGTTGAACCTGTTAATTTAGTTGTTAATTCGGGTTTTGAGGATGAGTTAGATAATGGTTGGACTGTTAATGCTAATGGTGGTAGTGTTTCGAGGGATAGTTCTGTTGTTTATGAGGGTTCTTATTCCCTTCACATTGTAGGTAATAATAATGGTCCTATAATAAGTCAGAGTATAGATTTTACTAATATTGAAAGTATTAGTTTTTATTATTATGCTCCAAGTAGTGGAGGAATATTTAATGTTTATATTCTTGAGGAGGGTACTGTACCAGGTTCTAGTAATTATCTAAAACAGTTTGCTCTTATGGGCAATCCTACTCTTCTTAATTCTTGGACGTATAGTGGTGAAATTGATACTACTTCATATACAGGTAATTTAAATTTAGCTTTCTTGGCATCATATGGAAACATATATTTAGATTCAATCAATTATGTTACAAAAGAAGGGGAAGTTTATGAAGTAACTGGATATATGAACGCTCCAGTATATTTTAATTATACTACTGCTGAAGAAGTAACCAAATGGTTTTGGAATTTTGGTGATGGAAAAAGTAGTATTGATCCAAGTCCAATGCATGTTTATAATAAAACTGGAAAATATGATGCATATCTAACAATAGATAATGATGACTCTAAAACTATTAAATATTCAGTTGAAATAATTGAAAATTTAGTTGCAGATTTTGAATATACAATTACTGGAAATGCAATAAGTATCTTGGATAAATCTTCAGGAAGTATTAAAAATTGGGTTTTTAATTGGGGCGATGGTAGTACAACAAATATAACTGAATTAAATAATCTTCCAAATGGATATAATATTATACATTCTTATCCTTCAAATATTTTGGGTTCTTTTGATGTTACTTTAACGGTTACAGATAAATTTGGTAATACTAGCACTATTACTAAAGAGAAGATAGTTAAATTTTATAATAACGTTAGTAATGATGTAGTTTCTTTTGATTTTACTCAAAGTGTACCAGATGGTTGGACAGAATTTAACAATCCTATTCATCCTACTTGGAATGGATCTGAAGCTATAATTAACTTTGATGACTATGATTACATTACAGTTTTAGTGAATATTGAAAAGGCTCATTTTTTCACTGATCTTTTTATAGATGATAATCTTATTAGGAGTGTTGAAACTTATGTTTCGGGTTTTACATTAACTGAGTCTATTGCTAATTTGTATGGGAATCATAAAGTTAGTGTTGGTGCAGGATATGGTATTAGACAAATAATCTTTGGTAATTATAAATATGTAGCTGATTTTGATATTGAATCCATAACTATTGAAAATGGTAATTTCACAGTATCATTTAAAGATAATTCTCGAGGAACAGCAATTAGTAGTTATGTTTGGGAATTTGATGATGGTGAAACATTTACTTCAAATAGTCTTTCTGCTAGTTTAAATCCAAGTCATACATTTTCTTCAGGCAATCATTGGACTAGATTACATATTTATCACGATGATGTGGAAATGGATTATTGTTTTTATAATTTCACTTTAGCTAAACCAACAATTAATGGTGTAGGTTATGATAGTATTCAGGATGCCATAAACAGTGCTGGTGAAAATGATGTAATTGATATTGCTCCAGTAATAGGCGGTGAATTTAGTGAAAACTTATTAATCAATAAATCTTTGACCTTAAACTTCAATGGTGCGGTTTTAAGTCCTAAAGACAGTGATGTTCCTTTATTTAATGTTACTGATGGTGCTGTTGTTACTGTTAGTGATCTTGGTTTGAATAAGGATTCCGTTTTAGTTACTGATTCTGATTCTAAATTGATTATTAAAGATTCTGAGATTGATGTTGATTTGGATTTAAGTGAAGGTAATGTTGATTTGGCGGATGATTCATTTAATAATTCTATTTTGACTCTTGTTGCAAATGTTAATATTGCTAACTCAACCGTTAGTGGAGGCAGTGTTATTGTTAATGGCGGTAAATCCAGAATATTCAACACTACTTTAACTTCTTGTGATGTTGCAATCACTCAAACTGCTGGTGAGTTGGAATTAATCAGTAATATCTTAACCGGTAATGGTGTTGCGGTTAATGTTACTGGCGGTACAAGCAATATTGCTTATAACCTCATTTACAATAATGATAAATTCGGTTTGGTCTATGTTGGCGATGATGTAGTATTTGATAATAACTGGTGGGCAACCAGTGATGATCCGTCCCGTTTTAATGGTGAAAACTTATCTGATGTGTACTTTGATGTTTACAGATTGGAAGAGGATGCTGGTGTTGATGAATTTTCATACCTGAGATTAAAATTCTCTAGTGATGAATCTGTAATGGGGGTCAGCAGGGAATATCCTGTTGCTGTTGAGTTAGTCAATGATGATGGCAGTGAAATTGGCGGATACATTAAAACCATTGATTTGACTGTTGATGATGAATATCTTGTTGCCTTGGAGGATAATGCGGGAACATTTGCTCTTTTAACTTCTGATGTTGATTCAGATAATACTGTTTTAAGTGTTTTGGGTGAGGAGTATATTTTGGATGTTCCTGTGGTGTCTGGCACTAATGTTATTATTGGTCTTGATGGTGATGCTGTTGTTGGCGGTTCTGTTGCTGTGAATGTTGAAGTTCCTTATGCAACAGGTATTGTAACTTTCTATGTTAATGGAGAGGCTGTTCCTGTTGAGTTGAATGAGACTTTGGCTCAATATGTATTTGATAATTTGGCTGCTGCTTATTACAGTATTGTTGTTGTTTATGAGGGCAATGATATTTTTGCCAGTGCGGTTAACAGCACTTCATTTAATGTTGATGACAGTATTGTGATTGAAGTCAATGGCACTGAATACAATGTCACTGTTTTGGACGGCAATGCTAGTGAATTGATTGATGGTCTTGCTGACTTGAACAATCAATTAGCTGATGCTCAGTCCAGCATTAGTGATTTGAGTGCTGCTCTTGATGAGGCTAATGACAATATCACTGATTTGAATAATCAATTAGCTGATGCTAAGTCTAATATTAGTGATTTGAGTGCTGCTCTTGATGAGGCTAATGCTACTATTGCTGATTTGAATAATCAATTGGCGGATGCTCAGTCTAATGCTACTGGTTTGGCTGCTGATATTGCTGATTTGAATGGTCAATTGGCGGATGCTCAGTCTAATGCTACTGGTTTGGCTGCTGATATTGCTGATTTGAATGGTCAATTGGCGGATGCTAAGTCCAGCATTGACGGTTTGAATAGTGCGGTTGGTCTTGCTAAGGAGACTATTGATAATTTGACTGCTGAGTTGAATGCTCCGCATAATGCTACTGTTCTTGTTGATGGTATTGGTTATCCTGTCCTTATTGTTAATGGCAGTGCTAGCATTGAAACTAATATCAGTGTTGATCGTGTTGCCAGTGCGATTGATTATAGTAATATGACTACTGTTGCGCTTACTTATCCTGCTTTGAGGACTGGTGATTATTTCGTCTTTACCCTTAAGGATGCTAATGGCAATGCTTTAGCCGGCAAGAACGTTAGCGTTGGTTTCAACGGTCATGTATACACATACGTAACTGATGAGAATGGTCAGGCTAAGACTCAGGTTAACCTTAAGGTTGCTGGAGGATATACTTTTGCTGTCTGTTTCTTAGGTGATGATGAGTATAATGCTAGTTTCATTGCTGCTAAGATTACTGTTGAGAAGCAGAAACCTAGTTTGACTGTTCCTGCTAAGTCTTATAAGGCTTCAGCTAAGACCAAGACTTTGACTGCTACATTCAAGGATGCTAAAGGTCAGCTTATCAAGGGCAAGAAGGTGACTTTCACTGTTAATGGCAAGTCTTACACTGCAAGCACTAATGCCAAGGGTGTTGCTAGCGTTAAGGTAAGTCTTTCCAGCAAGAAGACTTACAGTTTCACTGTTAAGTTTGATGGTGATGACACTTTCGCTGCTGTAACTAAAACAGGAAAAGTAACTATCAAATAGGTGCTAGATTAAGGAAAAAAAATATATTAGTTTGTTTGTTAGAATATTTAGGGAAAAAAGTTGGGTTTTCAATTAAGACTATTGTTTTTATTTATCCTTCTTTTTTCTTTAATTATTCTTTTATTTTTATTTTAACTTATTCGCTGAGTTGTGTTTTAAGTTTGAGGTTTTTATTATAAAAAAAGTGTTAGGGGATAATTGTTTTTTTTTTAATTTAGTTATGGTGTTTTTGTCATTTTTGTTGATTATTTAAGATTTTTAGAGGTTTTTTCTCTTGATATGAAAAAATTGGGTTTTTTGTAATTGTTTGTGTTTTTGTTTGTGTATTTTTTTTGTCATTTGGCGGTTTTTTTTTTTAAAAGGCGAAGTTTATTTTTCTGATGCTTTTTTTTGGATTTAGTGTAGGTTTGATTCCTATGGCCGCCTTTTTTTATATTTTTTGATCTTTTTGTTTAGATGATGAAAAATCTTCAATTTTTTTTTGTTTAAATGAAGGATGGTTGTGTTAAGTATGTTGAATTTGGAAAGGCTTTTTGTATTTTTTGTTTTGATTGCTTTTCTTTTGTCTGTTGGTGGTGTTTCTGCTGAGGGTGTTGATGATTCCTTGGCGGATGCTGCATTGCTTTCGGATGATTTTTGCAGCGGTGATGAGTTCTTGGCTTCAGATGCTGTTGCTGTTGGTGATGAGGATTCTTTGTCTGCGGGTAGTGATGGTCTTGTCTCTTCTGGTGATGATTTAGTTGCTGATTTTACAGCAGACACAACAGAGGGCATTAATTCATTGACTGTTAATTTTACTGATGTTAGCGGCGGTAATCCTAGTGCTTGGTTTTGGGATTTTGGTGATGGTGGAAACAGCACCTTGCAAAATCCGACACATACGTATGATGATATTGGATATTTTAATGTGAGTTTAAAAATCGTTAATGATGATTTCAGTGATTTTATTGTTAAGGATGATTTTGTTCATGTTATCTATGACCGTGAGATTCTTGCTAATCCTGATTTTGAGGATGGCACCAGGTTAGTTGGCTGGGATTATTCAGGAGCTTCTGTTTATTCTTCCCAGAAAAATGCTAATACTGGTAAAAGGTTTGCTCAATTGCAGGATGGGGGTTTTATTTCTCAGCTTGTTCATTGGGATACTGTGGAT
>NZ_CALCYR010000091.1 GCF_937906425.1 uncultured Methanobrevibacter sp.
TTCAGACGTGTGCTCTTCCGATCTGGAAATAAAGTTGCCTTTGTATCACCTGCCTACTGGATTCCGCAAGAGTCTATTCAGGAAGCCGCTGAGACCGTCAAGTCGTGGGGACTGCAACCTGTGATCGGTCCGCACACCAACAGCCTGAACGTGAATGTGTATGCCGGTACGGCCGATGAGCGCGCTGCCGACATCCTGTGGGCACTCAAAGACGATAGCATCAAAGCGATTATATGTACGCGAGGCGGCTATGGATCCATCCATCTGTTGAACCGCATCCACACGGAGGATTATCAGAAGCATCCCAAATGGCTGATCGGACATGGTGAAATCACCACACTGATCAATGCCGTGACCAGTGCGGGAGTGATGAGCATTCACGGTCCGATGGCTTTCCAACTGTCCAACAGTCTGGAACTCGATTCTCAGATTACGCGCGACGTTCTGTTCGGGACGATCCCACAATACAAGATTGCAGGCAACGACCATAATAGATGCGGACACGCCGAGGGTGTGCTCGTGGGAGGTAATCTGTCCAGTTTTACCTCGATCGTCGGCACGAAGTTTCTGTTGCCGCCTGATCAGGATTGTATCCTATTTATCGAAGAAGTGGAGGAGTCGCTGCACGATATCGACAGACTGTTCTATATGCTTCAACTGCAAAGTGGCTTTGAGCGCGTGAAGGGCGTGATCTTCGGTTCGTTCAACTCCATCAAGTTCGACCTTCAGTTTGGTAGTGTGGAGCAGATGCTGGTAGCCCACCTTCGCGACCTTGACATCCCCATCTGCTGTGGTTTCCCCGTGGGCAGCAACAGTTGTCTGCCACTGATCATGGGTGCCCCGTGCAAACTCGATGTCTCGGTGGAAGAGGTGACGCTGACCTTCAACAACGAGGGCGACAAGCGTACCTATTATATAGATAGACCGTCGCAGCAACTGATGAAAATTGCAGAGTAGAATAATAAATGTGGCAAAAAGTTTGGAGATTTGAAATTTAGTTCGTATATTTGCAAACAGAAGTTTAAAAACTCTAGAGACACATTATATTATTATTAAACTAAAAAACAAATATTAAATAAGTAAATAAAATTATTAAAAAATTAGCAAAAAGGAAAATAAAATGAATTTTTTAAGTTTAGCACCAAATATCATCATTGGAAACGTGATTTCTGCATTTGCATCAATTGCACTCATTATCAGTTGCATTGTAAATGACAAAACCGAGGCATACAAGTACCAATCCCTTGAAGCCCTAATACTAACAATTTCTTCTGCATTCTTTTTGTCCTGGACTGGAATGCTTACAATGTTTATTGCAGCTGTAAGAAACTATCTTGTAATGAAGGAAAAACTTAGTTTCAGACTTACAATATTCTTTATAATTATCACATTGATCATCTGTCCACTAATCAATACAATGGGGCTGATTGGACTATTGCCTATGATTGGAATCATACAATTAACATTATGCAATTATTACTTTAAAACAATCAAATGGATAAAAGTTGCTTTCATCATCAATCTTTTGATTTATGTGGTCTACTTTATAGGAATCTATGACTTTGTATCCTGTGCAACACAAGTAATTACAACAATCATAGCATTTATTTCCCTATTAAAACTAATTATGGATGAGAAAAAAGAAGATGAAAACAAGGAATTGAAAAAGGAGAAAATTTAAAAAAGAAGAAAAATTAAAAAATTTATAAAAATAGGATATTTAATTATAATATAAATTTTCATATATAATATTAAAAAGCAAAAGTTGGTGTTTTAATGAATGAAGAAGAGTTTTTAGAAATATTCTTTAAAAGCCTTGATGAGGAAATTGAGGATAAAAGTTATCTAAATAAATTAAAGAAATTGATTGAAAGCGAGAAAATCACAGAAACAAATTACAAAAAACTAATCCAAAAGGAATTTGAATAAAAGCAAATAATACAAAAAAACAAATCCGAAGGAATTATAATAAAAACAAATAATACAAGAAAAAAAAACAAATCCGAAAGGAATCTCATAAAAACAAAAATCTATTTTTTTAATATTTCAGGGGTGTGATAAAATTTATAATTTAAAAATTAAGGAAATTGAAATTAATTCATTTAGGGGAATTAAACACGAGTCAATCCAACTTGACTCCAAAAATTTATTGCTCTTTGGAGAAAATGGAACCGGAAAAAGTTCCATTGTAAATGCAATTGAATTTTTATTTACCAAAGAAGTTAGTTCATTAAAGGGAAGTGCAGACATAAAACACGACTCAGTCATTCCCTTTTATGGAAACAAGACCAGTGATTTAAGTGTTGAAATAAAATTTGAAAAGCCGAATATCAAAGCAAGTGCATATGATGAGCCAAGCAATAATTTAACAGCAAGAAGAACAATCAATAACTATTCATATCCTCCTAGCTTAATCAGATTCATGAACAGCCTAAGAAATGGGCAGAATATTCTAAATAGAAAAAAACTCTTGACCTATGTCGATTCACAACCTAAGCAAAGATATATAGGAATAGGAAAATTATTCGGTTTTAAATATTTGGATAAACTTGAAGACATATTCAGAAAAACAGATAATAAAATCAGGGACCAGGAATTAAACAAGAAAATTGAATACATCAACTCAATCAATAAGCTGGCAAGGATTTTAGAAATCAGTCAAATCAATCATAGCCAAAGCCAAAGCAAAAAAATCAAATTGAATAATTATGAAAAGACCAAGGAAAAATATGAAGAATGCATTTCCAAACTTAATTTGATTATTGATGGGCAATTTCCCCTAATCAATGATGAAACAAACTTTAAAGAGTATCTCCATGAAATTCAAAAGACCTTGGAAAAAAACAATAAAAAAGAAGTTTTGAATATTCTAAAAGTCATAAATGAATTGGATTATTTGGAATCATTGGATGAAAATTTAAACAATATTAAAAAGGAATATGAAAGATTATATCTAAATAACAGCAAAACCTCAAGCCTTTTATTAAACATTTTAAAGGATTCCAAGGACTATTTGGATATAAGCAAAAGTGACAAATGTCCTGTTTGCAATTCCGATATTGAACCTGAAAAGATTATTTTAGACTTAAACAATAATATAAACTCTTTAGAGACTAATCTTCAAGAATCAGAACAATTAAAAGAGAAGGCAAATGAATTATTAAAAGGGATTGAATCTCTTTATCAATCATTAAATCTCATTAGGCAGCAATTGGAAATGATTAAAGAAGATCCAAATAAAGAAAATATAGGCTCTGCAGAAATTAAAGATGAATCAAATAAAGAAAAGAAAAACTCTGCAGAAATTAAAGAAGATCCAAATAAAGAAAATATAGACTCTATAGATAATTGTTTAAGCTTGTTAAAGGAAGTTTCAAATAATATTGAATTAATGATTCAATTTAAGATAATTGCCCATGATGTCAATAATCCAATAAGCCAAATAAATGATACAATTGGAGAAATAAAACACGAGTTATTCATCAAATACATTAATAAAAATAATAAATTTGAAAATACCTTAAATCTCCTTAACCAATCAATTATCCAATTATCCCATATGGAGCAATTGAGAAATTCCATCATATCCATTGAAAATCAATTAAAATATTCAAGCAAAACCTATGAAATCTACAAAAGGGAAAAGATCGAATATATCAATTCAATTCTTGAATGCCTTACAGAGAAAATCAATGAATATTATAATTTCATTCATGATGATGAGAGCATTAATAGCCCAAGAGTTGTGGTTTCAGGCTCCACAGGATTGAAACTAAAGATAAAATCATTTGATGAAAACAGGGACCCTAGGGAATACTCAAGTGAAGGACATCTTGACACATTAGGCCTATGCATATTTTTAGCCTTTATGAAAGTAAATCCAAATGTTCCAATCATTATTTTGGATGATGTTGTAGCTACAGTTGACTTGTCCCATAAGGAAAGAATAGCAAGATTATTAATTAATGAATTCGAAGATTATCAATTGATCATTACAACACACAATAAAATGTGGTTTAATCAAATTAAGGAACTTACAAGAATTAAGGAAAGAAAAGATAAGAAGAATAAAAAGGGAAGCTTTTTAAATGTGGAAATTACAGACTGGAGTTTGGAAGAAGGAGCTCATTTAGCAAATAATAAATCAGATGAAGAAAACATTAACAAACATTTAAGGGATAATGACTTACCTGCAGCAGCTCACGCCACAAGAAGATATCTGGAAAATATTTTAAAGAATATCTGTATAGCAAATGGAGCAAGACTTCCTCTAAAAGAGAAACCATATTCCTTACTGGAGTACCTGAATGGAGCTAAATACTCAATAGAACACCTTACTGAAAACACAGAAGCTGAAAAATTCTATGAGAAATTGATAGATGAAGTTGAAACCACAAGATACCTTGGAAATTATTTGGTTCATGATAGCGAAGAAAGCCAAGATTTAAGCACTAATGAGGCAAAGACATTTCGTGATGCCGTATTTGAACTTCATAAAGGAGTTACATGTGAGGAATGCGGAAGTTATATGCAATTTAATAAAAAGGTTAAAAAGGCATTTTGCACCAATCAGAATTGCCATGCCAGATTTGATTTAGATTTTTAAAGAAAAAAATTAATCTTTAATAGGATTTTAAAAAATAAAAATAGAATTTTAAAAATTTTGCTATTTAATTAAAGGCTTTAAAAAAATTATTTTCTTTGGAAAAATTAATATAATTTTAATTAATTTTTCCTTTAATTATATTAAAGATAATCGATTAATATATAAAATTATAAATCAGATATTTAATTTAATGAATTTCATATTAAAAATTATAAAAAACCAATAAGCTGACAT
The DNA here is from genome assembly GCF_937906425.1 of uncultured Methanobrevibacter sp. Classification (GTDB taxonomy): domain Archaea; phylum Methanobacteriota; class Methanobacteria; order Methanobacteriales; family Methanobacteriaceae; genus Methanobrevibacter. The sequence goes on from NZ_CALCYR010000091.1 coordinate 4,841, forward strand.
ATAGGATTACAATTAACAAATACACAAAAGCACAAAAACACACTTTCAACAAAACACATTTTACACAAATAC
>NZ_CALCYR010000092.1 GCF_937906425.1 uncultured Methanobrevibacter sp.
ATTTGATGGAATTTATTTGAATTAGTTATTTTTAATTTGATTTTAATTCTTATTTGATGGAATTTATTTGAATTAGTTATTTTTAATTTGATTTTAATTCTTATTTGATGGAATTTATTTGAATTAGTTATTTTTAATTTGATTTTAATTCTTATTTGATGGAATTTATTTGAATTAGTTATTTTTAATTTGATTTTAATTCTTATTTAATGGAATTTTACTTAAATTATTATTTATTTACAAGTGAAAAAAATATTTGGAATTTATATTTATTAATTTATTATTGATATTTTTTGGAGATTAATCATGATAGTGAAAGATTGGTGTTCTTATTGCGGATGTTGTGCAGGTGTCTGTATAAGAAACTGTATTGAAGTTAAAGAAACTGCATTAGTTTTTGATGAAAACTGTAATAACTGTGGAATTTGCGTTAAAGCTTGTCCTTTAAGAGCATTGGAATTGGAAGAATAGATTATTTTTATTAGGGATTGATTATAATGATTAAGACTGATGTATTGGTTATTGGTGCTGGCCCTGCCGGTTCAAGTGCTGCAAGATTTGCAGCTAAAGGTGGAGCGGATGTAATTCTCATAGACAAGAAGTCTGAAATTGGTGCTCCTAAAAGATGTGCTGAAGGTGTTTCCAAAAATACCTTTGAAAAATTGGAACTTGAAATTGATCCACATTGGATTACCCGTGAAATTGAAGGTATTAGATTAGTTGCTCCTAACGGAACCGATGTATGGATTACAAATGACATTGTTGAATTGCCTGAAGCAGGTTATATCCTTGAAAGAAAGGTCTTTGACAAGCATATGGCTATGGAAGCCGGAAGAGAAGGGGCACAAATTAAGATTAAAACCCAAGCTAAAGGCCTTAAGAAAGAGGATGACGGTTCATACACCGTTACAGTAGATACCATGGGTGATGTTTACGACATTAACGCTAAAATTATTATTGGAGCAGACGGTCCTGAATCCCATGTAGCTAAATGGGCTGGTCTTAAAGCTTACACCAAACCTAAACATATGGAATCAGGTATTCAATTTGAAATGTGTAATGCAAACATGATTAGAAGTGATGTTTTAGAGTTCTACTTTGGAACTGTTGCTCCTGGAGGATACTTCTGGCTATTCCCTAAAGGTGATGATATTGTAAATGCAGGATTAGCTATTATTCCTGAAATGGCTGGAGATAAGTCAGCTTATGAATATTTGGTTGATGCTGTTAAAAACTGTCCTGCAACCAAGGATGCTCAACCTGTTGAATTGAATGTAGGTGGAGACCCTGTTGGCGGACTTGTTAAGGAAATGTATGGAGACAATATCTTACTTTGTGGAGATGCTGCAAGTCAGGTAAATCCTTTAACCGGTGGAGGTATTACCAGCGGTATGACCGGTGGTATGTTAGCTGGTAAGGTGGCTGCAGAAGCTATTAAGGCAAATGACTGCTCTAAAAAATTCCTTAAGAAATATGATCAATTGGTTAAAGATGAAATGGGTCACGATATGGATAAATACGGTAAGGTATGTGACTACTTATGGACTTTATCTGATGAGGAATTAAACAGTATTGCAGAGGCATTCCAAGACATGGAATTCTCCAGAATCAGTACTACTGAGCTTGTTAAGGCTTTAATTAAGATTTCTCCTAAAGCAGCTCTTAAATTACGTAAACTATTCTAGATTTTTAATTTAGAATTTTTACTTTTCTTTTTTTATAGGTTTTAGTTTAAAATCTATTTTGATTATTTTTTTAATTCATATTTCAATATTAAAATCTAATTTTTAATTATTTTTTTTAATTCATATTTCCATATTAAAATCTATTTTTACTTTTTTCATAGCTTTAATTTTTAATTATTTTATTGATTTTCTTTTATTTTTCTTATTTTTTCAATTATTTTTTATATTTTAGTATTTCATTGATTTCTTAAACTATATATTCTAAAAAAATAAATATAATTAATAATAAAGAATTTATAAAAACTATTAAGTATTAATTCAACTGTCTGGTTTTTATATCTAATTAACTAAAACTTAAGGGAATAATATGATATTAATTACAGGTGGAGCAGGATATATAGGCTCCCATATTAATAAATTGCTTAACAAGTCAGGTTATGAAACCATTGTATTGGATAATCTGGTAAAAGGTCACAAATCCGCTGTAAAGTGGGGAAAATTTGTTAGATTTGATTTAAGCGATACTGAAAAATTAAGAAAATTGTTTGCAGAAAATAATATCGATGCAGTTATGCATTTTGCTGCATTTTCCTCTGTTGCAGAATCTGTAGAGGAACCTGAAAAATACTTTAAAAACAATTATGAAAATACCTCTAATCTATTAAAGGTAATGAAGGAGTTTAGGGTAAGGAAATTCATCTTCTCCTCAACTGCAGCATTATATGGAATTCCTAAGGAGATTCCAATCAAGGAAAACGCTGAACTTAATCCTATCAATCCTTATGGAGAATCAAAGCTTATGGTTGAAAATCTCTTAAAGGACGAATCTGACTTCGGCGGATTGAAATATGTTTCATTAAGGTATTTCAATGCAGCTGGTGCAGATTTGGACTGTGAAATCGGAGAGGATCATAATCCTGAATCCCATTTGATTCCTTTGGTGCTGGATGCAGCTATTGGAAGACGTGACAGCATATCCATATTCGGAGATGACTATGACACTCCTGACGGCACATGCATAAGGGATTATATTCATGTAAATGACTTGGCTGACGCTCACTTGAAGGCATTGCAATATCTTGAAGATCCATTCAATGACAGTAATGTGTTTAATTTAGGTAATGGAAGTGGATTTTCTGTAAAAGAGGTTATTGATACCTGTAAAAAGGTTACTGGTGTTGACTTTAAGGTTAAAACCGATGCTCGTCGTGAAGGAGATCCTGACATTTTGATTGCAGATTCCAAAAAGGCAGAGGAAATCCTAAAATGGAAACCTGAAATCTCTGATTTGGAAGAGATTGTTTCATCTGCATGGAAATGGCATAAGAAACTCCACGGATAAGTGTTTTTAATATATTGTGGGATTAGGATAAGTTTTTTAAGTATAATGGGTGTTTTTTTTTAAATTTCTGATGAGATTTGTAAAAGTGTTTTTAAGTATAATGGGTGTTTTTTTTTAAATTTCTGATGAGATTTGTAAAAGTG
>NZ_CALCYR010000093.1 GCF_937906425.1 uncultured Methanobrevibacter sp.
TGACTGGAGTTCAGACGTGTGCTCTTCCGATCTATAAATTTATATTCCCTTTCTTTATGGGTTAATAAAGAAATCATTTACATATACTTTATGTATATCTTAAAGGAGAATATGCTTAGGGGTTCAAATCCTCTCTTCGGCAGTAGCCGATGTGGCGCAACTGGAAGACGCACTCGACTGTAATCGAGCAGTATATAAAATTAAGGTTGTAGCACATCCCGATATAATTGTGCTGTTAACTGTTAATATTAATCCTTTAACTGTAAATGTTGGTTCTTCCAGCGGAGGAGATGATCCTAGCACTGATTATGCTTGGACTATATCTGGTCAAACTGGAGGATACTCTACTTTAACTGAAGCTATTGCTGCAGCCAGTTCCGGCGATACTATTATAGGTGCACCAGGTACAGTGGAAACAGTATCTCAAATCAGCATTAACAAGAACTTAAATATTCAGGCGGCTAATTCTGGAGATGTAATCTTAAAAAGCTCTTCAATGGGTGTTTTAAAAATTAATAATGGTTATACAGTTAACTTGAACAATATTGACTTTAAAGATTATACTATTGCAGGTTCTTCAACTTTAAGGGGAGGAGCAATTTGGAATAATGGTACTATGACCATCACCAACTGTAATTTTGAAAATATTACAATTTCCGGTTCTTCTGGTTATGCGCCTGCAATTTATAACTATGGTACTATGAATATAAGTAACTGTGTATTTGATACATTATCCGGTTATTATGGTGGTGCAATTTACAGTTATTATTATGGGTCTACTACATATGTAAGATCTAACTTTACAATTTCAAATTCTGTATTTAGAAATACATATTCTCCATATGGTGCAAGTGCTCTTTATTTATATAAGGCAAATAATCCTGTGGTGAACAATTGTACCTTTGAAGATTTTGATACTAAAATGCAAGTTATTCATATAAATGATTTGAATGCTACTGTAACTGACTGTACATTTAGGAATATTATTGTCAATTCAACCGGTTCCACAACTTATGCTGCAATTTTCCAATCCCAACAAGTAGATAATAACATTACATTTACTGGAAACTATCTTGAAAACATTACTTTCCAAAATAGTCTTAGCAGTAATGGAGGAGCTTCCATTGTAATGAGTCGGGCAGGTAATAGTTATAAGGTAAATATTTCCAATAATGTATTTATAAATAATAAGGTTATTAATACTAATGCAGGAGGCAGCTCTTATGCTGGTGCAGCTGTCTTGAATTTAGCTGGAGGAACAGTAAATTATAATGTATTTGTAAATAATTCCGCAGAATCTGCTAATTATGCTGGTGTTGACCTTATGGTCTTTGGTTCTGTAGTTGCTAATTATAACTACTGGGGCTCTAATGATGGACCAAATGGCACTAATTATAAAAATAACGTTACTGTAAACAATTGGTTACAATTCTCTATTGAAGAACCTGAAGATGTTGTCCTAATTGGCACTGATACTGATATTTCAGTTTTAGCAAAAGTTTATACTAATTCCACTGGTGATTTAAGCGATTTACCTGAAGGTAGTGGAAATATTAGATTAGGTCTTTCTTCTGTACTTAATGAAGTTCCTTCCACTGTAACCCTTACTGACGGTACTGCAACTATTCAATATTTCGCTGATGAAGCTGGAGATGAAACTTTAACTCTTGTCACTGGCGAATCTCAAAGCTTTGAAGTAAGTGCAGATGCATCCAGTTTGATTTATGTTGACAAATCCTACACAGGTTCAACTCAAAACGGTGCAGCTGACACTCCATATAAAACCATTGCCCAAGCCTTAAATGTGGCTACAAGTGGAAAAACAATTATAATCAGATCAGGTACCTATACTGAAAAGGATTTAACAGTTGATGAAGACATAACCATTAAGGCAGATAAGAATGCTGAAGTTATCATTGATGCAGAAAAAGAAGGACGTGTCTTTATTGTAGATGATGCAACTTTAACCTTAAAGGATTTAACATTAATCAATGGTTTGCCTGATTATTATGAAGATGATTACGAAATTGATGGTAAAGGTGGAGCTATTTTAGTTTATGAAGGTTCATTAACTGCTGTAAACATTAATGTTTACAACTCTTCCTCTGCTGCTGGTGGAGCTATAGCTTCTATCTTTGGTAGCGGAATTATTAACATCAGCTCTTCCAAATTCCAGGACAATTCAATAGATGAAGATGATGAGGTATGGTACTCTGTAAATGATCTTCTTGGCGGAGGCGCAATATACTCTGAAGGAAGCAATTTAATTATTTCCGGATGTACTTTTATTAATAATGCTGCAGATAATACTGATGGTGAAGCTACCGGTGGAGCTATTTATGTTAAAAGCAGTGCTGTTATAACAGGTTCAACTTTCAGTGAAAACCATGCCGGAAAAGATGGTGGAGCTATCTATGTGGATGCATACAACACCAATACAGTCAGCATAAACAACAACATTTTCACAGAAAATGTAGCTGAATATAATGGTGGCAGTATTTCCGCTGGCAAAGCTAGAACTGTTAATATTGATGGCAATAGCTTCAACGATAATGAAGCATATTATGGTGGAGCACTTTATTTATACGATAATACTGTTTCATTCACAGTTTCAAATAATCAATTCAACGGAAACTCTGCTACTGCAGGAGGATCCATCTACATTAGATACGGACAAGTAACATTAACACAAAACACTATTGGAACAAGTACAGCTACAACCGGCAGCAAAATCTATATTGCTGGAGGAAGTGTAAACACAGTTACCACTTTCATAGCTAACACCACTAAAAATGTTGAAGTAGGTGAAACCTTTAAATTAACCGCTACAATCACTGATGATAACGGAAATGATATTAAAGGCGGAAGCATTACCTTCACTGCAAATGGAGAAACTCTCATTACAAAGGACATTTCATTTACTGGAGTTCCTGAATATGATTATGCCGTTCCTGAAGATGCGGAAGATGATATCCTAATTTCAGGTTCCTTCTCTTTAAGCAATTCTGCAAGTGAGGTTAAAACTGGTGTATTACATCCAGCTATTTCTAATTGGTATATTGAAGGCGGAAATGGATATGAAACATTGGCACAGGCTATTGCCGCTGCAAGTGATAATGATGTAATTTATGGTAAGGCTGGAACCTATGATGTTACAAGCATGATTACCATTAATAAATCATTAACCATTAAGGCTAATGAAACCGGTGCCATTATTTTGGATGGAAATAAGGCTTCCAGAATATTTAATGTAACTGCTAATAATGTTAAATTAATCAACTTAACATTAACACATGGTATTAGCAGTGCACATGCTGGGCTTATATATCAATATAGGGGTAATTTGACCATTATTAATTCTACCTTTAGTGACACTGCACTTACAGGGTATTATAATGGTGCAGCTATTCAATCCGCTTCAGGTTCCAATTTATTTATTGATGGTTCAAATTTCACTGGTTTAAGTTCCTATAAAGCATCTGCGGTAATTTTCCAAGGAAGCTCAGGCAATTACATAAATATTACAAATTCCATTTTCGATAATGTTAATGGTACATATGACGGTTCAGTATTAAATATAGCTAGTGCAAATTTATTATTTGAAAATTCAACAATTTCCAACCATAATGGTGCAAAAACCACTGGTGAATATGGTGCTATTTATCTTTCCAGTGGTAGTGCTAATATAGTTGGTTCTAAATTTATTAACATCACCGGTCCAATCGGAGCTGCAATCTATTCTGCTGTTGCAATGAATGTTACCGGTTGTTTATTTGAAAATATTACTTCATATAGAAACACTATTTATGCAACAAATGCTAATACTAAAGTTCAATATAATATTTTCATAAACAATAAATTAAATAATACAAACAGATTCGCTATTGTAAACTTCACATCTTATTCTGCTTCAATTCCTGTTGATTATAACTTCTGGGGATCTAATGACGCTCCTCTTGTAGGTAATCAAACTGAAGCTGCTGCTGGAGGATATGCTAAACTTAATTATTGGACTTTACTGGACTTATCTGCAGAAAGTGATATTGTATGGGCAGGAACCACTACTCAAATTGGTGTAGGATTCTATAATTACACTGATGGAACTGCAAACTACACTTTATCTGAATCCATGCCTGATTACACATTTGATTTAACTGCAAGTCAAGGAACAATCGATTCCAGTGTATGTGTAGTGGATAATATTGCAACTGCAAGTTATGCCGCTCCTGGAGAAACAACTGATGTGACAATTACAGCAACCCCTGGTCCTGCTGTACTTGAATTGAATATTATGGACACCTCATCATTTATTGTTGTAGCTACTAACGGTTCAAATACAGATGGTTTAGGAACTATGGACAGCCCATACCAAACCATTGCATATGCATTGACTCAAGTGACTGAAACTAAAAACACTGTTTACATCAAATCAGGCACTTACTCTGAATATGATTTGGAAATCACTGATGATGTTGTAATTCAAGGTGAAAACAAAGAGTCTGTAATTATTGATGCCGGTCAAAACGGCAGAATATTCAATATTAACACTGCTGGAATTGAAGTAAACATTACCAGTCTAACATTAACTAACGCTTATGTTTACTGGGATGACGGTGCTGCAATATCTGCCAAAAAAGGTAGATTGAATATTGATAACATCATTGTTTCCAATTGTGAAGCTGATAATGGTGGTGCAATCTACTTGTCTACAGATGCTACAATAACTAATTCAGCATTCAATAACAACAGTGCTGAAAAAGGTGCAGCCATCTACTTTGATGACAATTGGAATGCAATTGTAAACATTACAGGCAACCAATTCAATGGAAACATTGCAAGCCACTCAGGTGCTGCAATATATGCAAATGCACCTTGGGAACTTTACATCATTTCCAATGCCTTTGACAGCAATGAGGCTGATTTATATGGTGGAGCCATTTACGCCAAATCCACTTGGGGTAAAATAATGGAAAACACTTTCACAAGCAATTCTGCAAGTGACAGTGATTATGGTCAAGGAGGATCCATTTATATAGACTCATCCCAATTCAGATTGGCTAATAACACTATTGAAGATAGTGCAGCTAAGTACGGCAGTGAAATCTATGTAACAGGTTACAGTGAAATTTATGGTGTTGTGCTCACTTTCTTAGGAAATGATACAATTGGCGGTGAAATTGGTTCTGATATGAACTTATACGCATCTGTCACAGATGATATGGGCAATATTATTGCAGGAGGTTCTGTAGAATTTACTGTGGATGGAACCAGTATCGGATCCAAGACTTTCTATGATGATGAACCTATAACAATGACTTATGCCATTTCAGATGATGCAACAGAGAACCTTGTGGTATCAGGTTCCTATTCCTTAGCTGATGAGGATTCCATGACAGTTAAGACAGGTGTTGTTCATCCTGCAGTTTTAAAATGGTTTATTGTAGGCAAGGATGGATTTGAAACTTTAGAAGAAGCTGTAGCAGCTTCTGCAAGTGGAGATGTAATTTACGGTCTTCCTGGAACCTATGACATTATCAGTGCAATCAGCATAACTGATAAGGAACTTACAATCAGAGCTAATGAAAGCGGAGAAATCATATTAAACTCTGCAAGTTATTATAGGTTATTCACTCTTGTAAGATCTAATTTAACCTTGGAAAATCTTGATATGAAGAATGGTACTACAATCAGCGGTGCTTTAATCAATGTGGATAGAACATCAAGCCTGAATATTGAATCCTGTACTTTAAGAGATTCTGCATTCAGTGTTTCATCTTACGGTTCATATGGTTCTGCAGTATATGCTCAAGGTAAGGTAAACATTAATAACTCCAACTTTTACAATATTTATGGTATTTATAGTTATGCAATTGGTGCAGCCCTTTACGTTAGCGGTGGAGAGTTAAATGTTTATAATTCCAACTTTACAAGCATGAGATCTGCTGGAGGAACCGCTTTCTATATCTACACTTCAAATGCAATAATAGATGGGTGCAGATTTGAAAACCTTAATGCATCTGGTATTGGCGGAGCATTTTCCTCTAATATGAATTCCAATACTACTGTAAGCAATTCAGTATTTAAAGATTGTATTTCAAGCAGTAGTGGTGGAGCTATTTCAAGTTCAGGTACTAACCTTATTGTAGAATCCTGTGTATTTATAAACAACAGAATGAATTCCACCTCAACATACAGTTATGGTGGAGCAATACATGTAACTTCTCCTTCCAAAGCAACAATTAACTATAATATTTTCTTAAACAACAGTGTTGCAAAATCTACAAATACTGATGCGGATATTTATTGCGGCGGTACCTGTGTTGTAAATGCGGATTACAACTACTTCGGTTCAAACGACAAACCTACAACTGCAAAGGTTGGTTCATATGTAACACTTAACAATTGGGTCATTTTGGATTTAGCTATTGATTCCATTCCTGTTCAAGGAGGAAACGCTATAATCAGCATTGACTTAAGCAAATACACTGACGGAACTGCAAATGCAAGTTTAAGCAAATATCTCAGTGAACTTGAATTTGATGTGACTGCACTTATAGGCAGTACAAGCCCTGCAAGTGTAAGCTTAGGCGAATCCAATAATGCACAGGCTACAGTCACCTATAATGCAGATTCAATCGGTGATGAAACTGTTACATTAAGTCTATTGGGTGCTCCTGTAGCTAACTTGACATTTAATGTTGCTCCTAACCCAGGCACAACAATATTTGTAAATGCCAGCGGCAATGATGAAACTGGTGACGGCAGTCAAGCCAACCCGTATGCAAGTATTTCAAAGGCTTTAGAGGATGTAACTGATGTTCGCAACATAATTTATGTTGCTGATGGAAGCTACACAGAAAACAATATTGAAATCAACAAGAATGTTACAATTATTGGTGAATCTGAAGTAATCATTGATGCTGAAGGAAACTCTAACATCTTCAACATTGCTGAAGAATTGGATGTCACTCTTGAAAGATTAACTTTAACCAATGCCACTGTTGTCAGCGGCAATGGGGTAATCAAGACAAAATCTGATATTGTACTGAAAGATATTGAAATTACCGGCAATGAAGGAACTGCCATTTATAATGATGGAGCTAATTTTGATGTAATTCTTAGCTTTATTGACGGTTCAACTATAACTGCACTTAAGGGAACTGAAATTACCATCAATGCAAGTGTAAGGACTCCTGAAGGATATTCCATTGCTGGCGGAACTGTTGAATTTACATTAGACGGAATAACAAACGGAACAGCTGTTCTTGGTGATAATGGTATTGCAATATACACATTAACCTTGTCTGATGACTATAAGGATTACATTGTATCCGGTTCCTACTCAGGCAGTGCAGAGGAAACAGTTAACACAGGTGTTTTAAGAGCTGTTGACTTCCATTGGTTCATTGGTGATAATGGTTATGAATTCCTGGCTGATGCTGTTGCAGCAGCAGAAGATGGTGCTGTAATCACTGCTGAAGATGGTTACTCAGAAGTCATCAATAATATTAAGGTTGATGATAAGGCCATTACCATTTCAGCTGGTGAAGGAAGAATCACCTTGGATGGTGATAATAAATACACTTCATTCAATGTAACAAAAACAGCAAAACTTACTTTAATAGGCATTGATTTAATCAACGGATATTCCATGTCAAATGGAGGTTTATTCGTAAATGGTGAATTGAATGTAATTAACTGTAGTTTTGAAAACAATGTAGCAAACCAAGGTTCTGCCATTTATGGAAATGGAACTGCAAAAATTACTGTAAACGGTACTGAATTCATATCTAATTTAGGTTCCGGTGCTATCTACATGGCAAATGGAATTTTAACAGTAGATGATTCCAGTTTCATTGGAAATGGTAACTTCTCTTATAATGGTGGAGCTATCTATGTCTCTAACGGAAATATAACTGTTTCAAACAGCGAATTCATTAATAACTTCGCTGCTAGGGCAGCAGATATTTATCATTCCGGTTCTTCTTCCAGAGTGGAATACGCTTTCATAGATAATTGTAAATTTATTAATTCTACAATTAGTTCAAGCTCTGCTTCCGGAGGTTCAATTTTATCTTTGTATTCCGCAGTAAATGTAAACAATTCTTACTTTGAAAATTGTAATTCCAATTGTACTTCCTCTTATGCAAGCTTGACTGCAGGTGCTATATGTAGTGCAGCTTATTCTTACACTTACCATGTATTAAATGTAAGCAATTCAGTATTTGTGAACTGTCATGCTTCTGCCGGTTCCACTTCAGCTGCAGCAGGCGCTATTTTCGTAGGTAATAGGGGAAATATTAATTACAATGTATTTATTAACAATACTGCAGGTTGTTTACCTATCAACTCTGCAAATGCCATCTCTTTCAATCAATATAGCGGATATGTAAATGTGGACTACAACTACTTCGCTACTAATGAACCTAGTGTATCCACCAGTTCTCTTGTAGGAGATGTAAATGGAACATTGCCATCCAACTGGGTAATTGCAGACCTTAGCATTCCTAACGATTTAGATGTAGATAATGATTATCCTACTCAAATCATATTAAGACTTAATGACGGAAGTGAATTGGATCATGACATGCCTGATTTCACTATGGACTTAAGTTCTGATATTGGTGATGTTGATGTAAGCTCTGTAACTGTATCTGGAAATGAAGCTGAATTCACTTTCACTCCAACTGATATTGGTGGAGGATACATCTACTTTGGTGACGATGCTCTTCCAGTATATATTCCATATCCTACTGAAATTGATGCAAGTGATGTTAGCATTGCTCCTGTAATCGGTGAAGTTCAAGCTATATTAACTTATGAAAGTGGTCCTGTTGCTGATAGGGAACTTAGTTTAGTAATTGCTGGTGAAACCTATTATGCAAGTACTGATGAGGATGGTATTGCAAAATTCACTATCGGTGCTTTGGCACCTGGCGTATATGATGATGTTGTAATCAGTTTTGTTGGTGACGATTTCTTCCATTCTAGCGAAAAAACCATTACAGTCACATTGGTGAAAATTGGAACTAACTTAAGTTCAGAAGCTGTAACTTATGAATACGGTGAAGGAGTATTAACCGCTACCTTAACTGACAGTGAAAATAATCCTATTGCAGGCAAGACCCTAAGCGCAAACTTGAAGGGCACTGTCTTAACTGCTGTCACTGATGAGAATGGTATTGCAAGCTTTGACTTAAGTGAAATTCCAGTAGACATGTATAATGCTATGATTGAATTCAATGAAGATGCTACATACACTTCAAGTTACACAACAGCTGTTGTAACAATCAATAAGATTACTACAAGCATTGCTGCAGAATCCATTAGGGTGGATGTAGGTAAAGGCAGTGCTGCCGTAACTCTTACAGCTAAAGGTGAAGCTCTTGCAGGTAAAACTCTCAGCTTATCCATTGCAGGTCAAACATTGACTGCAACAACTGATGAGGATGGTATTGCAAGCTTTGACTTAAGCGATATTCCTATTGGAACTTACACAGCTATTGCAAAATTAGCTTCAGATGATTACTACAAGGCAGCTTCAAGCACATTTAATGTAAACGTAAGCAAAATACAAACCAGCTTAAGTGCTGATGAGGAAATTTCAGTTGCTGTAGGTGAAGGCAGTCTCAGCGCTAGATTAAGCAGCGAATACGGTCCAATTGCTGATAAGACCATCAGCCTTATTATTGCAGGTCAAACATTGACCGCTACAACTGATGCAGATGGTATTGCAGTTATTGACTTAAGCGGAATTTCTGGCGGTATCTATGAAGAATTGGAAATTGTCTTTGCTGGTGATGCAGTATATGAAAATGCTTCCGCTAATGTAAACATTATTGTCAGTATGTATGAAGCAGAATTAAGCACAGAAAATGCAACTGTTGAATTCTCCATTGGTGAAGGTACAGTTTATGCAAGCTTAACTACTGATGGAACTCCTATTGCAGGCCAATCAATCAGCCTTGCTCTTGGCGATATCACTCTCACCAGCGTCACAGGTGCTGATGGTGTTGCAAGCTTTGACTTAAGCGATATTCCTGCTGGAGTATATGAAACCGAATTTGTATTTGAAGCGGATGAAACCTACACTGGAGACACTGCAGAAATTACAATCACCATTTCCAAATTGGCTACTGAATTAATTCCTGATGAAAGTGTAATCACTGCTGATATTGGTGCAGCAAGCATTGTCGCTAGCTTAACAAGCGGTGAAGATCCTGTTGCAGGTGAAACAATCTCTGTTTTAATCGCTGGTGAAACATACACTGCAATTACCGGTGCAGATGGTAAGGCTGTAATTGACTTAAGTGCACTTCCAGCTGGAATCTATAATGATTTGGAAGTCACATTTGCTGGAGGAAACAAATATCTCGGATTTGTAGCAATTGTCAATTTAACAGTTAACAAATTGTCTACAGAATTGATTCCTGAAGAAAGTGAGATTATAGCAGACATTGGAGAAGCTTCCATTGTTGTAGAATTAAGTCACGATTCAACTGGAATTGCTGATAAGACTGTAAGCGTAGTAATTGCTGGTGAAACCTACAGCGCAACTACAAATGTAAACGGTATTGCTGTAATTGACTTAAGCAGCCTTTCTGCTGGAAGCTATGATGATTTAGAAGTCATCTTTGCCGGTGATGATGTATATGATGATGCATCCGCTGCTGTAAGTATTACTGTAAACAAAGTTGAAACTGATTTGGAAGCTGAAGTTGTTGGCGATGAGTTAATCGTAAGCCTTACTGATGCAGATGGCAACGGCATTGAAGGAGCAATAATCACTGTTGTAATCGGTGAAGAAACCTTGACTGGAACTACAGATGAGGATGGTAATGCATTCATCGACTTAAGTGATATTCCTGCTGGCGCATATGATGCAAGCATCAGCTTCACAGCTGAAGAAGGTTCAGATTATGCTGATGCAAGTGAAGTATTTGAAATTGTTGTAAGTGTTGAAACCATTATTGACATTGACGCTGACAATGAAAATATTGTCATTAGCTTAACTGATGCAGAAGGCAATCCTATCAGTGCTGAAATCACATACACCGTAAATGGCGGAGAAGAAATTAGCATTTCAAGCAATGATGAAGGTATTGCTACAATTGTATTGGATGAAGGTAAATCCAAACTTGACATATGGTATGACGGTAGTGAGGATGGAGTATACCTCCCAACTGAGACAAGTGCTGTTGTATTGGTCATCAAGGAAAATATTGAGATTCCTGTAAGTGCTAACGCTACAATCGATATTGCTAGTGATTATGAAAACTCTGAAGTAACAATCACCTTAACAGATCTTGATGGTGAAGCTATTGCTGAAGCTGATGTTCTTGTAAGCGTCAATGGAGAAGAATCCACTGAAACCACTGATGCTAATGGACAAATCACAGTTGAAGCTGCTGCTAACTCTACCGTAACCGCTCTTTACACAGACGCTAACGGCGCTAGCGTAAGTGCTTCCATTGTAGTTGTTGAAAACAACAACACTGAAACCGTTGAAGTTCCTGTTGAAGTTGAAGTTCCTGTAGAAGTTGAAGTTCCTGTTACTGCAAACGCCACTATTGATGTTGAAGCAAGCGATGATGCTTTAACCATCACAGTCAAAGACATAGATGGCGAAGCAATTGCAAACGCAACAGTAGCAGCAATCATCAACGGAGAGGAACAAAACTTAACCGCAGATGAAAACGGAGTAATTACAGTAGCTATCGACGGAAACACAACTGCTGAGTTAACTTACACTGACGAAAACGGTGCAAGCGTAACTGCAATCGTAAACAAGGTTGTAGAAACTGTTGAAGTTGAAGTTCCTGTAGAAGTGCCAGTTGAAGTACCAGTTGAAGTACCTGTTGAAGTACCTGTAGAAGTTGAAGTACCTGTATATATTACAGCTAACGCTACAATCGCTTTGGCAACTGAAGACGGCAGTTCTGTAATTGCTACATTAACAGATCTTGACGGTTCAGCAATTGCAAACGCTGCAATCAGCGTAAGTGTAAACGGTCAAGAAAGCAGTGCAAGTACTGATGCTAAAGGTCAATACACCATTGCTATTGATGGTAACAGCACTGTTGTAGTAAGTTATGTAGATGCTAACAACATTACAACAAGCGCATACATGAACGTCATTATTATTAATAATGTTATTGAAAACAACAACACAATAATCATTAATAATACAATTGAGGTTCCAATTAACCGTACTGTAACTAGCATCGATTATCAAAACATGACTACTAAGGCTTTAACCTACCCTGCTCTTAGAACCGGTG
>NZ_CALCYR010000094.1 GCF_937906425.1 uncultured Methanobrevibacter sp.
TCTTCTTCAGGAGCTTCTTCAACAGCCTCTTCGACTACTTCTTCAGCCTCTTCAATAACTTCATCTTCAGCTTCTTCAACAGCCTCTTCGACTACTTCTTCAGCCTCTTCGACTACTTCTTCAGCTTCTTCAACTGCTTCTTCTTCAGGAGCTTCTTCAACAGCCTCTTCGACTACTTCTTCAGCCTCTTCAACTGCTTCCTCTTCAGCTTCAGCTTCCTCTTCGACTACTTCTTCAGCCTCTTCAACTGCTTCCTCTTCAGCTTCAGCTTCCTCTTCGACTACTTCTTCAGCTTCTTCAGCTTCTTCAGCAGCCTCTTCCTCAACTTCTTCAGCTTCTTCAACTGCTTCGTCAACAACTTCTTCAACTACTTCTTCAGTTGCATCTGCAACTTGTTCTTCTTGGTTTTCAACAACTACGTCAGTAGTTTCCACTACTTCAGTTTCTACAGCAACTTCTTTATCCACGTCAGCACCTTCTTCAGTGTTTTCAGAATTTAAATTAATGATGACATTTAAGACATCAGTTAAATCACGGGTTTCTACAATGATATCCGCATTTTCCTTTAAGGCAGGTTTAGCATTAAAAGCAATTCCATAACCAGCAGATTCAATCATAGAAATATCATTAGCTCCATCTCCGACAGCAACACATTCATCCAATGAATATCCTGCTTCTTCAATGAATTTAGATAAAACATCTAATTTTGAACCAGAAACTAATGGTCCAGTTACCTCACCAGTCAAGACCCCGTTTTCCGCAACAAGTGAGTTTGTGAAAATATTTTCCACATTGAGTTTTTCCTTAATAGTATCAGCAATTATATCAAAACTGCCACTTATAATAGCTACATCAAAGCCTTTTTCCTTCAAAGTGGAAATGGCTTCTTCAGCACCTTTCATTAGAGGCATTTCATTAGCTAATGTTTTAATTTCTTCAAGAGATGCTCCTTTAAGGAGACCTACTCTTTTCTTAATGGATGTTTCGAAGTCGATTTCACCTTGCATAGCTTGCTCAGTGATTGCTGCAATTTGATCTTCAATATTTACTAATCTTCCAATCTCATCTATGCCCTCACCATCAATAATAACATTATCTAAGTCAAATACTACAAGTTTAATCAAATATATCACCGAATTATATTAAGTCCAATTCGCTAAGTCTAGCTTTAGCGTTTTCAACACCTAACCTAGCGTCTTGTTTGGTTTTAGCACCAGTACATACAACTTTACCGGAACCGAATAATAATAAAACAACTTTAGGATCAGATAAACGATATACTAAACCAGGGAATTGCTCTGGTTCATATTCAGTATTTTCCAATTCCAAAGCGACTGCTTCTAAATTTAATGTGGAATGTAAATTTGCAGAAGCAACAATATTTTGAATTTTAATATCAAACTCATGAGGAATTTCAGTGTCAACTTCTCTCATAAGGTCGACAGTTTTTTTAATAGCTAACTTTGAGTCATCGATAGACTTAGCACCAGTACAAACAAGTTTACCGGAACTAAAAATTAAAGCAGCAGTTTTAGGTTCTTTAAGTTTGAAAACTAAACCTGGAAACTGTTCTCTATTAAAATCGACGCCTTCTAATGCTTTAGCAACTTCAGTAAGAACGATATCTTTACCAATGCTAGCAGAAGCAACAATGTTCTCTATTTTTATATCAACATCGGTCAATTTAATACCTCCAAATCAAATTTAAAAAAAGTAAGTAAATATTTTAAAAAATTAATATAATTTTTAGTTTGAAAAAAATGAAAATAAAAACAGAAAATTAAAAAATTTTTTAAATAAAATTTTTACTAATAAAATATATTATTTAAATAATATATAAAATTAATTGAAAAAAAATTAAAAAAATATTATGTTTTACTTATAAAGTAATAAAAATTCACTTATAAATAAAAAAGTCCAAATCAATATTTTTATTTATAAATGATTTAAAAAATTTAAAACTTTATAAAAAGAAAAAATCTTAAAAAAATTTAAAAAAATAAGAAGTTTCATAAGGAATTAAAAGCAAGAAAACTTATAAAAAACTTTAAAAAAATTGATTTTTAATAAAACGAACAAATAATGAAAATTTTTATTAAATCTCATGAAATTATAATCAAAAAATAAAAAATTTTCAATTAAAAATTAATAAAAAAAGTGTCTGTTGAAAAGCTATTTTAAAAATTATTTTATTTATTTTAATCCGTTATTTTAGAAAATTTTTAAAAAAATTTTTAGGATTCCGACAATGCAAAAAAATAAAAAATTCAAGAAAAACAAAGCCTAAAAAAGATAAAAATTTAAATTAAAAAAATAAAAATTTAAATGAAAATAAACAAACTTAAAAAACTAAACAAGAAAGTCAAGGGATAAAATGATTGAAGTTGAAGTTAAGGCAAAAATAGATAGTTTTGATAAAATTAAAGAAAAACTAGACCAATTAGGTGCAAAAAAGATAAAAATCGAACATCAGGAAGATAGATATTTTAATAGCCCAGTTAAAGACTTTGCAAAAACAGATGAAGCATTAAGAATAAGGGAAACAAAAAGTGAAGAAAAACATGATCTATTCATTACTTACAAAGGTCCTAAAATAGACAATAAAAGTAAAACCAGAGAAGAAGTGGAAATGAAAATAGAAGACAGCGACAAATGCAGCAAGATCTTTGAAAATTTAGGATTTAATGAAGTGAGAACCGTTATAAAGGACAGGGAATACTTTAAAATAGACAAATTTGAAATAAGTTTGGATGATGTTAAAGGGCTGGAACCTTATATGGAAATAGAAGTTGCTTTGGATGACGGAGAGGATTATACCAAAGCACAGGAAGAGATTTTTGAATTGTTTGCTAAATTAGGAATTACAGATGGTTTTGAAAGAACTTCCTATTTGGAATTACTTGAAAATTTATGAATTTCAATTAATTCAACTAGCATTTAGAAAAAATTTCAATCTATTTAACTTAAAAAAACATTTCCAATCATGACGAAATAATATAAAAAACTTTATTAAATGAAAATACAAAAGATATTATATTTATTAAAAAAATAATTTTAAAAATTTTCAACTTACTTTTAAAAATTATTGACTTAAAAAGAGGGTTTTTAGAAAAAAAACTTATTCTAACGATTTAAACTATACTAGATAAAAGACATAAAGAGATGTGAAAAATGCAATATTATATCAGTCCTTTCAATAAGGAAGAGGAATATAATTTTCCAAAAAACATTACTATTTATGATACAACCTTAAGAGATGGAGAACAAACTCCCGGAGTTTGTTTTTCAAAAGAAGACAAATTAGAAATTGCAAGAAAACTTGATCAATTAAGGATTCATCAAATTGAAGCAGGTTTTCCAATTGTATCCAACACTGAAGCATCAACAGTTAAGGCAATAGCTAATGAAGGTCTTGATGCAGACATCATTTGTTTGGCAAGAACCAAAGTGGAAGATATAGACAGAGCTATTGACTGTGATGTGGATGGAATCATTACATTCATGGGAACTTCAGACATTCATTTGGAACATAAGATGCACATTAAAAGGCAGGAAGCCTTAAACATCTGTATGAAATCCATTGAATATGCAAAGGACCATGGATTGTTTGTAGCATTTTCAGCCGAGGATGCAACAAGAACTGATTTGGACTTCTTAAAAAGAATCTACTCCAGAGCAGAAAGCTATGGGGCAGACAGAGTCCATATTGCAGATACCGTTGGAGCAATCACTCCTCAAGGAATCACATTCCTAATCAAGGAACTTCGTAAAGTTACAGACATTGACATTGCTATGCACTGTCACAATGACTTCGGTATGGCTGTAATAAATTCCATTTATGGATTGCTTGCAGGAGGAACCGCTGTTTCAACCACAGTTAATGGAATTGGAGAAAGAGCAGGAAACGCTTCACTTGAAGAACTTATCATGTCCTTAAAAATATTATATGGAAAAGACTTAGGATTTAAAACCAAATACATTCAGGAGCTTTCTGAATTGGTTGCTGAAAAAACCCAATTAGGAATTCCATACAATAAGGCAATTGTAGGTAAAAACGTATTCAGACACGAATCAGGAATTCATGTGGATGCCGTTATTGAAGAACCTCTTACATATGAACCTTATTTACCTGAACTTGTTGGTCAAAAAAGACAATTGGTCCTTGGAAAACACTCAGGATGCAGAGCGGTCAAGGCAAAACTTGACGAATGCGGTTATAAAGTAACCAATGACCAACTTTGTGAAATCGTTAAAAAGGTTAAAAAGAGCAGAGAAGAAGGAAAATACATTAACGACGAAGTATTCAAAGACATTGTAAGAAGTATTGATGCAAATTATGTTGATTTATAATTTAAATCAATACAATTTTTATTTTTTTATTTTACACCAACAAGCTATTAAGAACTCCCATATTTAAACCACAGAAAATAAACTATTTTTAAAAATTTAAAAATTCTTAATTCTTTTAACTAAGTTATTAAAAACATTTTAATCAAATTATTACTATTTCTAAACAAACAATTAAAAATATAAATAGATTTATAACATTAAAGACTAAACTTATTTTATAAAAATAAATTTAAAAAATAATTTAATTTATTTAAAACTTTAAAAAGAATAAATTTAAAAAATTAATTTCAATTATTGAAAATATTAATAAAAATTAATTTAATTTATTAAGAATTAAAAAAAAATAAATTTAAAAAATAATTTAATTTATTTAAAACATTAAAAAGAATAAATTTAAAAAATTAATTTCAATTATTGAAAATATTAATAAAAA
>NZ_CALCYR010000095.1 GCF_937906425.1 uncultured Methanobrevibacter sp.
AAAAAATTAATTAAGATTAATAAAAATTAATAAAAATTAATAAATTGAATTTTAACTTTAAAAATGAAATTAAGATTATAAAAAAAGTTAAAAATAAAATGATAAGGAATTAATCCTCATCTTCCTGTACGGCATCAGTTAAAGGCTTATAATAGTCATAATATGACTCTGCTTCCAAATTTTTAGGAATATCAGTAGGATAGTCCTCATTAAGACATCCCAAGCATAAGTCAGATTCGGATATTCCAATCGCTTCAACCAAAGAGTCAATACTTATATAACCTAATGTTTCAGCTCCCAATTGTTGTCTGATTTCCTCAATTGTCAAATTGGCAGCAATCAATTCCTCCTTGGTTGCCATAGCAACACCATAATAACATGGAGCCATTACAGGAGGACAGCCTATAAGCATGTGAACCTCCTTTGCACCAGATTCCTTCAAGATCTTTACCAAGGACTCGGATGTGGTTCCCCTAACAATACTGTCATCAATAACGACAACACGTTTGCCTTTCAATTCATGCTTTAGAGGATTTACCTTAAGCCTTACAGCAATTTCACGTTCAGCCTGTGTAGGCATAATGAATGTCCTTCCAACATAACGATTCTTGATTAAACCTTCACCATATGGGATTCCTGAAGCCCTTGCATAACCAATAGCTGCTGGAATGGATGAATCCGGAACAGGAAGAACCAAATCAGCATCAATAGGATATTCCTTATATAAGGCCTCACCAATATTTAATCTTGCATTGTAAACGCTTTGTTCATCAATCACACTGTCAGGACGAGCAAAGTAAACATATTCAAACATGCAATGTGCCAATTTAGAATCCTTGGCTATAGGAAGGATATATGAGTTTATTTTATTATCTTTAAAGTAAATAAGTTCTCCAGGTTTAAAATCACGGATAAATTTTGCATTCATAACATCAAAGGCAACGGTTTCAGAAGCAACAACATAATGGTCATCAGTTTCTCCTAAAACCAAAGGTTTAATTGCCATAGGGTCTCTTAAAACATAAAGTTCATCATTTATTAAAATAACCAAGGAATAAGAACCTATCAATTTTCTGGAAACTGTATCAATAACCTTTAAAAAGTCAGTTTCACTTTTAGCCTCCTCCTTAATCAGATAACATACAACTTCAGAATCTGTATCGGACCTGAACCCATATCCCTTTTTAACAAGTTCCTCCCTTAATGAACCTGAATTTACAATATCCCCATTATGCGCAATAGCTATGAAGCCATCATGCAATGTAGTGTAAAACGGTTGAGAGCTTTCCAATTTAGATGAACCAGTTGTAGAGTATCTAACGTGACCAATACCAACATTTCCACTTAATTCCTTAATCAGGGAATTGTTGAAAACATCAGTTACTAAACCCATTCCACAATGATAATTTAAACCATAGTTTATATTATAAGTAGCAATCCCTGCAGATTCCTGTCCTCTGTGCTGCAAAGCATACAAACCATAGTAAATTAGGTGAGAAACATCTGTAGATGCATCCTTAGAGTGAATTCCTACTATACCACACTTATCTTTCAATATATAATCTCCATTACCCTATAAGATAAAAAATAAATTTAAATAATTTTTAATTATTTTTTATTAAAAAAATAAAAAATATATTCTATAAATATTTATAAATTTTCTAATATTTATAATAAACTTTTTAGTGAAAACTGATTGAAATAAAATAAATTAAAATAAAAAATATAAAAATAAAATTAAAAAAATAAATTAAAATAAAAAATATAAAAATAAAATTAAAAAAATAATTCAAAAAAATAAATTAAAATAAAAATTATAAAAATAAAATTAAAAAAAATATTTAAAAAAATAATTTAAAAAAAATAAATTAAAAAATAAATATAAAAAATTAAATGAAAAAAATAATTTAAAAAAAGAATAATAGAAAAGTAAATGATTAATATAACTCGAAAAGACAATTACCATAAATTGGAAAATGGAGATTGGATGTCCTCTTCAATGTCTTCCTCATCATCATAATCATCATAATCATAATCAGAATCTTCGTTATCCTCTTTTTTAGAAGGTCTTCTGACATCCTTTAATGAATTCAAATTAAAAACATTAATCCCCTCATCAACATCAACAGCATCAACAGCATCAACAACACCATCAACACTATCAACATCATCAGCATCATCAATATTTTCATCATCTGATTTTAAATCAAAGTCCTTATTAAAATTCAAACCCCTAAATGAACTTGATTCCTCATTTTGAGGAGTATTTCCTTCAAACCTTTCATTATAAATAAAACCATCATCAATTGATTCTGAATCAGACTGGTTTGACTCATCAAAGGCATTAATATTTCCCAATGCATCTGAAATAGGATCAAATTCATCACTGACTTCATTAATGGCATTGCTTTGTTTAAAATAATCCTTTTCAAAATTGAAATTGCTATTGAAATTATTAAAATCAAATTCATTTATATTATCATCAACTAAAATAAATGCAGTTTTAATGATTTTTAACCAATCCAAAGCATCTTCCTTAGATTCAGCGGAAATTGCACCTTGACCTATCAAGAGATTGCTTGGTCTGAAATTGTCTGTTGCCAAAAGAATAAATTTGTAAATGTTTTCAGTTAGGCTTTCATTAAAAAGCTCCATCCACAGGTCATACAAGGAATAAACCTCTAGGGAATTTTTACTGTGAATGCTTTCAAAACGAGACTTCAAATCTGAAAAATCGGATTTTATCTTATCCAATTCCTTTTGAAGAATCTTTATTGTTTCCTTTGACTTTTCATCCCTTTCCCTTAATGCAGAGGTCTCCTTAATTAAAACCTCATTTTCCTTTAAGACCTTATCCATCTTGGAATTGTCCATTTCATGGATTTCCTTAAGCTTTAGATAATTGTATTTGGCCTGATTGATGGATGACAAGTTGGAAATGCTATAAAGGCCTGAACGAATAATGGAATTTGCTATCTCATCCTCAAAGAGATTATCATCATTATTGTAGGAGTATTCATCAAAATCATCCAAGCTTGGAAGAGACAAATATTCTACATAGTTATAATCTGTTTTAAGTTCATCCTTGAACTTATCAAAGAGGGATTTGCCATTTGAATTGGACTCACATGCAACCAATACCAAATCAGCACCTTTGATTGCATTCTTGGCAATCCTTAGATTATCAACAGGAATGATTGATGAAATGAGAACATTAAAGTTTGACAAGTCAAAATTACTGACTGCCTTAGAAATTGCTTCAATATAATCTAAATCAGTAAGGACAATTCTAACATCAACCAATTTAGAATCATCGACAGTAAAAACCTCCGAAGACCCATTTAATGAATTAAAACTATTTTCATTAATTTTA
Source organism: uncultured Methanobrevibacter sp. (assembly GCF_937906425.1). GTDB lineage: Archaea > Methanobacteriota > Methanobacteria > Methanobacteriales > Methanobacteriaceae > Methanobrevibacter. The sequence continues at coordinate 3,374 of NZ_CALCYR010000095.1, forward strand.
AAGTCTTCATCAAAGTCATTTTCTCTAAAATCATTATTCAAATTAAGACCTCCAAAGAGTTGGAATTTCAAAGTCACAAATAAAAAGCCTAATAATCTTTACAATCTCATCAGAAATTTAAAAAAACACCTATTATTCTTAAAAACACTTTTACAAATCTCATCAGAAATTTAAAAAAACACCTATTATTCTTAAAAACACTTTTACAAA
>NZ_CALCYR010000096.1 GCF_937906425.1 uncultured Methanobrevibacter sp.
TTTCCCTACACGACGCTCTTCCGATCTCAAATATATAAATTCCATATATCAAGATAAAATATAATATAATTTGGATTTATACTTTTATAATTTTCTATTATTATGAATCAACTTTAACAAATACTTTTTTCCTGGAAAAAGTTGCAATAGCATTATCAATTTCATCTAATTTTTTATATAATTCTTCCTGTTTATTTTTCATGGCCAGTGAACTCATAGAAATTGGTAATTTCGCTACTAAATTTTCTATTTCTTTTTTACTCTCTAATAATTTATTAAGCGTAAAAATTCTTTCTTCTTCAGTTAACAGTCTTGTTCCTTTAGGATATTTTTCCTGCTCTTTTTTTAGTTTATCAATTTCTTTCTTCCTTTCGGCTTCTATTTTCATATTTTTTAAATACTGAGGAGTTTTGCCATATTCTTTATGGTAAGGATTATCATTTAAATTAATATTATTCTTTTTATTTACTTGAGGTTTAACAACTTTTTGTTTATTTTCTTCGATGAAATTTTTGTTATTATTTTTTTGAAGGATTAAACCCTTATCATTAATTGAAGGAGTATTTGCTTTTAATTGAGCCTTTTTAATACTCTCATATTGCTCATTTATTTGACTTTCGATGTTATTAATAGCTTTGAGACCTCTTAAATGGGACTCAAATTGGTAATCTAAGTCTAATTTTTTTTGTAAAGCTTTTTCCTCTTCTAATGATGGTATTAAGTTTTTTTCGACCATTTTATCGTGGTAATAATTATCAAACATTGATGAAATTACTTTATTGTTGTTATTATTATATATTCTTCTATTATGCGAGGCTGACATTATTCTTCTTGGTTTTGGTTTTGTTTCTGGATATGTATATTTTGTTTTCGTTAAATTTTTTTCTTTGTTTATCCAATCATTTGTTTTTTCGTATAATTTAGAAGGAATATTTTTAAATTCTTTCATTTTATAAGGAACCGCTATATTTATTGAAAATAATTTGTTAAAATATTATTTACGTTCGACATATGATTCTTGTTTTTGTTTTTTTAATAGATTTTGTTCTTGGATTAATTTAATTTGACGATAATTACTAGATAAAAAATTTTTGGATGGTTTATTATTAGTATGAGGATATAATATTTCTTTTATTTGACAATCATGTTTTGTTTGTCTCATTTTTCTAATTAAAATTAATTTAAAATATTATTCCATTAAAATTATAACTAATTATTAAATTTACCTTAAAATTAATTACCTTAAAAAATAAGATAAAGAACATATAAATTATAATGTTTTTATATATGATTTTATTTATTTAAATAATTTGTTAATGTAGGTAAAAATCCAAGAATTTTATTACTTTTAAAGTATGAGAAAATGAAAAAAACAAGTGCAATAAATAAGATTAAATAAATAAAAATGAAAATAAAGTAAGAAAATAATAATTTAAGTAAAAATAGGATAAATTAGCAAAAATAAGAAAAAATAAGAAAAAATAAGAAAAAATAAGAAATAAAAATAAAAAATAAGAAATAAAAATAAGAAAGAATAATAAAATAATTATTCAATTATATCTTCTACATACATTAATGGATAATTAAGTTCATCAATGAAATTTATACGAATAATAGCTACAATATCATCTACCTTTGAATAGATTTTAACATCCAACATGTCACCATTTAATGAAGTATAATCAAATTTAGTCATTGCATCATCTAATTTATCCAAATCAATGGAAACTTCAACCTTATCAATACAAGGCTGTAATGAAAAGGATTCCTCCATAGCCTTTTCCAGGGAAGCAACTGTATCCCTATTGAATGGAGTCCCTACAAACTGATGGAATAAAGCCCCCATACTAATTGCACCTTCGAAAATAGCCCTTTCCCTTTTAGATATATTGGAAAAATATTTTTCTTTATCATCCATAATAATACCTCAAAATTAAAAATGAAAATAAATTAAACAAAATTACAAAATGAAAATTTAATTAAAATTAATAATTTATAAAAAATAAAATAAATTAAATTAATAATATTAAAATTAAAAATTTAATTAATTAAATTAAAAATTGAATTAAATTAAATTAAAAATTGAATTAAATTAAAATAAAAAAATTAAATAAAACAAATTATTCTAATTAACCCCCATTAAACTATTCAACCATCCCAATTGATCTGCCCAAATTTGAGATGAAACTGGGAAAAGGGAAAAGTAAATCAAAATAATTGTAATTATTAAAACAACAGCCAAAATAATCTTCCTTTCAATTCCTGATGAGAAATAAGTTACAATCAAACCTAAGGCTAAAAATCCTATAACAAAAAACCAAGCCCAATGAGCTTGAGGATTTTCACTTAAAGCAGTTTCATTTATTAAACTTGTAGAATTTAAATCTGCAGAAACAATTAATCTTTGAGAAGATGAACCTATCGGATGGCAAGTAATCAAATATAAATCCTGATTCTTTAGTTTTCCGCCCGTATGACTTTCATTTATGTCAAACTCAGCATTTGCATCAACTATTTCAGTTGAATTTACAGTATAATTCACTTCACCAACATCTGGCCATTCCAAAGTAATCACATCTCCCTTTTCAAGAGAATCCAATCTAAAAAATGGAGAGCCCTGCAAAGTTCTATGTCCAAACAATACAACATCCCCTTTAGTTGGAATATAGGCACTTTCCTCAATATACACCCCTTGGGAGATTGAAACGTTATTTATTTTCTCAAAAACATTAATGGAAGGAATAATAACAACGGATGCATTAATATCATCAGCTTCTGCAATATTTTTATATGAGAAGTAATTTACCTCAGTCAATGCATATAAGCCAAGGATTATCAAGGCAATGATAATGATTACAGTTGTAATTCTAAAATTTTTCAAATCCATAATATCCTCAAAAAATTAAATTTAATTTATTACAATTAAAAATCTATTCTTTATGATTTATAAATTTTTTATAAAATCCACTTGGATTTAAAAATAAAAAATTATTAAAAATAAGAAAAAATAAGAATTAAAAATAAAGATAAAAAATAAACAGGAAAATTAAAGAAAAATTAAAGAATTAAATACTTTAAACAATGAAATTAAACTAAAAAGTGAATTTAAGACTTTAATCAATGATTAAAGACTCATTGCTATAAATATTCTCATAATACGTAGCATTTAATTCACTTACAACCCAAGTAGGAGCATGTTGAGTTGGAATAGTTAAAATCAAATTGTCCATATTGTTTATTACAAAATTAACATCTTCTCTTGGAACCTCTAAAAGAACCAGATATTCAGAATCCAAATCTCCTAAATTAGACATTCTTTCATAATTAGACAATTTAACTCCATAATCATCCAAATAGGATTCCAATACATTACTGTTATCATAGGATTTAAATACTGAAGCCTTTAAAAGCTCTTCAACATCATTAGAATATGAACTTGTATTTTCATATGGAATTGTAGTGTTTCCATCAATAAGAGTGTTTGATTTACTGATGCTGCTGTCAATAACCCCACTATCCTTGGACCTTAAGATAGCAAGAACTGTAGCACCGCTAACATCAGGCTCACCATTAACATCCAATTCATCCTGATTTTCCTCATCTATAGAAATCTGATTGTAGTCAGATTCATCTTCACTTCCATCATCTGTCCCCCCATCATCCAAAGACACATCAGTTTCTGAAGAATTTTCTGAACTGACAGAATAGGACTCCTCATCATCATAATCATTTGAATAGCTGTCATTCAATGAATAAATATCCACTACAGAACCAACTGAAATCAAACCTGCTGTTGCCTGCAGCCTTGAAATTGAAACTGGAACAATAGTGGTGTCCACTTCCTTAAACTGAACATTGGACAGAATCTTTGCATCATTATCCTTTACAAATTGATTTGCATCCTGTACAGACAATATTATATCCTTATCCTCTTCACCATAGGAAAGCATAACACGACCAAATTCATCTTTGCAAGATACTATTTTCGATTTATGATAAGTCTGCCAATCCTTTGTAGCAAAGCGCAGAATATCAATTGACTTGATTTCATTTATATCGTATTCATTTTCAATTTCATTTTTTAAGTAAAATGCATTGTCATTTGCTTCCAATGGACCTTTATATAAAGTATTTAATTCATTTAATTTTGCATTTTTCTCTAAATTCAATTCATCCTGGAAAGGTTGATAAATAAAAAAATAAACTGCAGAAATGACAAGAACCAGACAGATTAAAGTAAAGACAATTTTTCCAAACTTAGATTTTGAAGCATCATTTTTATTTGAAATATTTTTCTTAAAATCCTTTAATTTAAGTTTTAAATCCTTTAGAGAACCTGATTTTTTAGAATTTGATTCAGAATAAAAATCATCAGGAACGGAATTCAATTGGCCATCAAGATCTTCATAATATCCGTAATTTGATTCTTTTTTAGTTTTAGATTTATCTTCCTTAAATGAATTCAAATAGTTATATTCATTCCCATTTATTTCATCAAAATCATCTTCCTTAAGATATTTAGCATATTTAGAATCCAGATCATTCAAATCAAGATTTGAATTAAAATCATTTTTATCAAGAGAATTGCCACTTTTAAAATTATCTTCCTTAGACGAATTGTTTTTTAATTCATCTGAATAATTGTAAAAATTATCGTCTTTAAAATAAGTTCCCTCTTCCAAATCATTAAATTTAGACCTAGAATCCTCATAACCAAAATCTTCCAAATCATTAAATTTAGACTTAGTGTCAAGATATCTGGAATCTTCTAAATCAGAATTATAAAAACCGGAATCTAAATTTTCAGATGAATTTTTTATAAGCGGAGAATTTTCAGGAACAATATATTCCAAACTGCTCGGCTTATTTTTAACATCATTAGAATTAGTTTTATTAGACGATGAATTTTTAAATTTTGAAGATAAATTTTTTACTTTAAAAATACCTTTTTTAAAGGAATTAAATTTATCTTTTGGATTACTCATACCTACCAAACCCAATAGAATGAGATAAATAAAAAAAGTAGATGTAGGTTTGTTTAAGGATAAAGAAATTAATAAATTAAAAGCAACCTCTAAAAAATTAAAGAAATCAATAAATTAAAAATAATTTCTAAAAAATTATAGAAATTAATAAATTAACAGAAAATAATTCTATGAATTAAGAATTAATAATTATGAAGTCTAAAAAAAGAAATTAGAAATTAAAAAATGATAAAAAAGAACATTATTCTTTTAAATCTCTTCTTCTACTTCAACTTCCTCTTTTTCACTTTCTTCTTCGGTTTTACTAAAATCTTCAGAAGCAACTTGGTTTATGGTGTCTTTCATATTGTTAAAAGCATCATGTGCGGCATTAAGGGAAAGACTGAATCTATTTCCAGTTACTTCACGAACATTATGAACTCTTTTATTTGCTCTTCCTCTGTCAAAAATGTCTTCATCGCCTATAAAGAATTCTAAAAAAGTCATAAACATATAGACTAAGGATAAAACAAACAATACTAAAGCAGGAAGGTTAACCCCTCCAATTGCAATATCAATTGGCAAGATTGTCAATACAATCATTAAGGCTCCAAGACCAACCACATAATAATTATCAACTTTCGGATATCTGATTGTACTGATCATCAAATAAGAAGCCAAAAGCAATAATATGGCTGCAACTACAATATTGAATAAACCGGACAAATAATAGCTGGCCAATAATAAAGCCGTTCCAGGTATTGGAAAACCGATGAAACCTTGATAGTTAATCCTATTGGAGATTACATTATATCTTGCAAGTCTTAAAAGACCTGAAATAAATGCAATTATTCCAACAATAGCAATTAAATATCCTGCCCAACTGGATATGCCTGAACCGATTGAATATAAAATAACGGCCGGAGCAAGACCAAATGATACCATATCAGCTAAAGAGTCAATATTCATTCCAAAATTAAAAGGATCTACACGATTAAGTTTCCTAGAAACCCATCCATCTACAGAGTCAAAAACAATTGCAACAAGTATACATATTGATGCATATGTTAAATGATTATCGATAACCATCAAAATAGCTAAAAATCCAAATATCATATTCAGAACTGAAATAATATCTGGAACTGCTAAAAAATATCCCATTCCAACACTTTTTAATCTCATAATTTGACTCCATTAATAGTTTAAATATACTCCTTTATTAATTTTTCCTAAAAAACAATTAAAATTTTATTATTTTAAATAAAAATAACAAAATAAAAGCAATATTACAATTAAATGAAAATTTACATTTTAATTAAATTTTTAACATTATTTTCAGTTCATTGAAAATATGATATGATGGTTTCCGCCGCCCTGTCGGATGCAGATCGGAAGAGCACACGTCTGAAC
>NZ_CALCYR010000097.1 GCF_937906425.1 uncultured Methanobrevibacter sp.
TTTAATTTTAATTTTTACTTAGCTATTAAATTTTAAAAATTATTTCAATTTAAATTAGGATATTAAATTTAAATTTATAGAGATTAATCTAAACAAATTCCAAAAGTATTTGGAATGAAAATTTAAACAAATTCTAAAAGTCTTTAGAATAAAAAACTAAATTTTTAAAAGTTTTTAGAATGAAAATCTAAATTTCTAAAAGTCTTTAGAAAAAAATTATAAAAATACAAAAAACTATTTGTGGTGAAAGATTATGTGTGGAATTGTTGGTTGTGTTTTAAAAGACAAAAATGCTGCTCCTATTCTATTGGATTCCATCTCAAAACTTGAATATCGTGGATATGATTCAGTTGGAATAGCAACAGCTGCTGATAATAAAATAAATCTTAAAAAGGATTCTGGTAAAATCAAGGAAGTAAACTCCAAACTCAATTTATCAGACATGCCAGGTTCCTTTGGAATTGCACATGTAAGATGGGCTACCCATGGAGATCCAAGCAAAATCAATTCTCACCCTCATCTAAACAATGATGGAACAATTGCAGTTGTTCACAATGGTATTATTGAAAACTATCTTGACATAAAGGCCGACTTGGAGGCTGAAGGATATGAATTTGTATCAGATACAGACACTGAAGTCATTCCTCACCTAATTGACAAGTTCATTAAGGAAGGATCCAATCTTCAGGAAGCTGTACGTAAGGTAATAAATGTCATTGAAGGTGCATATGCACTTGCAGCTATTTATGTAGATGAGCCAAACCATATAGTTGCAACCCGTAAGGACAGTCCTCTCATTGTTGGAATTGGAGAAGATGAATATTTTGTTGCTTCAGATTATCCTGCTATTTTAAAATATACAAATAACATTGCATTTCTTGAAAAGGATGAATTGGTAATCCTTGATGAGGATGGAGTTAAATTTTTGGATGAGAATGATGAGATAATTGAAAAGGAAATTGAAGTAATTGAATGGACTCCTGAAATGGCTGAAAAGGGCGGTTATGCCCATTTCATGATTAAGGAAATCAATGAACAGGCAACTGCAATCAAAAACACTTTAGGTGAAATTGACAAGATAAGAGAAATCGTTGATGATGTTAAGGGAACAATCAACAGGGTTGTTTTTGTTGCATGCGGAACAAGTTATCACGCTTCCCTAACAGGCAAATACCTTATTGAATCATTGGTTGGAATACCAACTGAAGTATTGCTTGCATCTGAATTCAAGTATTCTGCAAAGGCATTAAATGACAAGACATTGGTTATATTCATTTCACAATCCGGTGAAACTGCAGACACATTAAAGGCGCTTGATGTTGCAAATGAGACCTCAACCACATTGGCAATAGTTAATGTGAGAGGATCTTCAGCAACCAGAAGGGCAGATTATGTGATTCAAACCCAGGCAGGTCCTGAAATAGGGGTTGCAGCTACAAAGACCTATGTAAGTCAACTTGTCGCAATATACTTATTCTCAGCATTGTTAGGTGAGGATGAGGAACTTCTTAAACGTCTTGAAAAGGTTCCATCATACATTGAAGAGATTCTTGAAAAACAGGATGAAATCAAGGATATTTCCAAAAAGTATAAGCGTGACAAGGACGCTTTCTTTATAGGCAGAGGCTATTCCTATCCTATTGCATTGGAGGGAGCATTGAAACTTAAGGAAATTTCATATATTCATGCTGAAGGTTATGCTGCTGGAGAATTGAAGCATGGTCCTATTGCATTGATTGACCGCAACATTCCTGTAATTGTTGTCATTCCTCCTGGAAGGGACCATAAGAAGATCATGAGCAATCTTCAGGAAGTTAAGGCCAGAGGCGCTGACGTTTTAGGAATCGGTGCTATAGGTGATGATGATTTAATTAAGGAATCCGATGATGTATTTTTAATAAATACTGAAGTGGATGACATATTGGCTCCTCTTGTTTATATCGTTCCTTTACAGCTGTTAAGTTATTATGTTTCTGTAATTAGGGACTTGGATCCGGACAAGCCTAAGAATTTGGCTAAATGTGTAACCGTTGAATAATTATAAAGAGTTTATTCTCTTTATTTTATTTTTTTAGTTATTTTAATGCTTTTAATTTCTTTTTTTTTACTTTTTTTTAATGCTTTTTATTTCTTTTTTTATTTTTTTAGTTATTTTCAGTGTTTTTTATTTCTTTTTTTATTTTTTTTACTTATTTTAAGGCTTTTTATTTATTTTTTTACTTATTTTATTAAAAATAAATCTTATTAGCCTTATAACATGCCTATGATAAAAGAGTAACTGTTTTATTAAAAATTAATGATTATTTAAC
>NZ_CALCYR010000098.1 GCF_937906425.1 uncultured Methanobrevibacter sp.
TCTTCTTTTCCACCGTATGTACTTTCCATGATTACAGTTTCAGCACGTGGGAATCTGATTGTTGCAGGTTCAAGCAATCTTGATGGTTCATATTTGAAATCTCCGGTATATACTAAATTGTGAGCTCCGTCTCCAATGTGCATATGTGAGATTGCTGAACCTAAGATGTGTCCTGCATTATGCAATGTTAATCTGATATCAGGTGAAATGTCTGTCACTTCACCATAATCAAGAGTTATTGTATTTTTAATTGCCTGTTTTACATGTTTTGATGTAAATGGGAGAGGATTTCCTTTATTTGGAAGTAATATTTCAAATAATAGACGAATTTTAAAAATTTTTTTAAGAACAATTTTTAATTAATTTTATAAAATTTATTTTAAGAAAGTAATTTTCATGTAATTTTAAAAGACTTATTTTAAGAAATTTTTCACAATTTTGCTAACGAATCTCATTTTTATAAAAATCTTTAAATTTATTTAAAATAAATAGTAATATGAAAAATATAAGAATTTAATAATTAATTATTTAGTTAAACAATTTAATTTAAAAAATTTAGATAATAGTTTAGTTAAAAAATTATTAATAATTCAGTTAAAAAATTAAACTCAAAGTTTAGTTAATAATTAAATTAATTATAAAATTTTTTTAGTAAATTTATTTTAATCTTATTAAGTATATGTAGATAGGAGAGTTTAAAATAATATAATTCTAATTAACTTTTAATTAAATTACAAAAACGATTAATTAAACAAAGTGATTCTATGGAAAGTCAAAGTATATTAATCAAGAATGCAAGTATATTAAATCCAAAAGGTCAAGGTCAAACCGAAACTAAAAATAACACTGACGTTTTAATCATTGGTGATAAAATTTCAGAAATTTCTTCTGATATTTCCTCCTCCGGTGTTGAGAAGGTAATAGATGCAAGTGATAAAATACTTATGCCAGGTTTTGTAAACACTCACACCCACATTTCAATGTCCCTTCTTCGTGGAATTGCAGATGACTTGGAATTGGACACATGGCTAAATGATCATATATGGCCTATGGAAGCCCATCTCAGTGAGGAATACTGTTATATCGGTGCATTGCTTGGAGCATGTGAAATGATTAAGTCAGGTACCACCACATTTTCAGACATGTATTTCTATATGGATGGCGTTGCTCGTGCAGTTGATGAAATAGGTATGAGAGCTGTTCTTTCCTATGGTATGATTGATTTTGGAATAGCTGAAAAGAGGGAAAACGAGTTTAAGGAAAACATTGCTCTTGTTAAAAATCACAACAATACTGCAGATGGCAGAATCACTGCAAGGTTTGGTCCACACTCCTGCTATACCGCTTCAGTCGACCTTCTTGAAAGGGTTAGAAAGGAAGCTGATAAGTATAATGTTGGTATCCACATTCATATGAACGAAACCATGAAGGAAATCAATGATGTTGGTGAAGCTCATGACAATAAGAGACCATTTGAGCTATTAGATAGCATAGGCTTCTTAGGTGAAGATGTTGTGGCTGCTCACTGTGTATGGTTGGATGAAAATGAGATAAGCTTGATTAAAAACAATGATGTTAAGGTTTCTCATAATCCATGCAGTAATATGAAGCTTGCATCAGGGGTCGCTCCTGTTGGGGAACTTTTAAGCCAAGGAATTTGTGTTGGTCTTGGAACTGATGGGGCAAGCAGTAACAATAATCTTGACATGTTTGATGAAATGAAGTTTGCTTCCCTTCTTCAAAAGCTTTCAACCCTTGACCCTAAGGTATTGAATGCTGATGAGGTAATCAATATGGCTACAGTCAATGGTGCAAGGTCTTTAGGAATTGATGCAGGAACTATTGAAGTTGGAAAGAAGGCAGACCTTATTCTTGTTGATACAAGACAGCCTAACATGACTCCTCAAAGTAATTCCCTTGCTTCCAATCTTGTTTATTCAGCAAATGGATCCAATGTTGACACTACAATATGTAATGGTAAGATATTGATGGAAAATAGAAAATTGTTAACAGTGGATGAGGATAAGATATTGGCTGAGGCAAAAAGAGCAATTTCCGAGATGAAAGAGTTAAGGGAAGCTGAAGATGACTAATTAAATAATTATTTAGTTTATTATTTAGTTTATTATTTAGTTTATTATTTTTTTATCTTTTATTTTGTTCTGTTTATTACGAACTATTCTTGGATTTATAAAAAAAGGTGGAGAAAACTCCACCAGCAGGAAATCAATCAATTAAGATTGAAAGTTCACACTTAAGAATCATATATTTTTATTATTTATGCTTTTTTAAAACTTAATCATTGTTCTATTAGACTTTTAATTTCCTCATCTGATTCTCTTCCGGATAATCTTTTTCCAGGAATCCAATTGATTTCAGGATAAGCCTTTTTCAAGTCATTTTCACATCCTGATATGCCTGTTCCTCCAGAGGTACAGAATGCTACTGCAGTTTTTCCAGCCATGTCGCAGGATTCAATGAATGTGTTGATTATTGTAGGTGCAGTATACCACCATACTGGAAAACCAATGATTATTGTATCATATTCTGCTACATCAATGCTTTCCTTAATTGGAGGTCTGAAAGACTTGTCATTCATTTCGATTGTTGATCTGCTGTTTTTGTCCATGTAGTCTAAGTCTGCAGCACTATATGGGGTTTCTGGAACTATTTCAAATATGTCTGCTTCAAGTACGTCTCTTATCTTTTCCGCTACTTTTTTAGTTACTCCACTTGCTGAGAAATATGTCACTAAAGTTTTCATAATATCGCCTTTTTATTATATTTTCTTATTTTATTTTTTTATTTTTTTTTCTTATTTTTTTTCTTATTTTATTTTCTTATTTTTTTATTCGAATAATCTTCTAAAATCCAAAGCAATCAACGACATCCTTTAATAATTCTGGAATGTCTAGCTTTTGAGTACAGATTTCTAGGCAGTTTTCGCATTCAATGCATTCTGATGCTTTAGGGTTTGTTGCAGATGTTGTTCCATAAATTGCAGATATTGATGGAAGTGAAAACATCTTTTCACTATTGTACAATTCAAAATAATCCGGAATTGGAATGCCTATTGCACATTCCTTTAGGCAGTATCCACAGTAACTGCAAGGAATCGCAATGAGTTTCTTTATCTCTTCGGCCATTTTAAGTAGGAACTCTTCATCTTTTTGCTCTATTGGAGTGAAATGCTTAAAGACTTTGCAATTTTCCTTCATCTGTTCAATGTTTCCCATGCCACTTAAAACTACCTTGACGTTTTTCGGACTTGCTGCAAATCTTAAAGCCCATTCTAGAGGTTTTGTCTGGTCATCATACTCTTTAAATTGGTTCATTATATCTTCTGGGAATTCAACTAATGTTCCACCTTTTATAGGTTCCATTACAACTACTTCAAGGCCGTATTTCTCACAGACTTCATAGTTTTTTCTGGATTCGGTCAAATTGCTTTCCCAGTCCAGATAGTTTAATTGCAATTGGACCACATCGAGAATGTCTCCGTATTTTTCAAGAATCTTTTCCAATAGGTCGGATTTGTCATGATAGCTTATTCCTATTTTTTTAGCTATTCCATTTTCTTTCATTTTTTGAATGTATTGGAATGTTTTTGCATTTTCGGCAAGCTTGAGGAAAGCTTCATTTATGTTATGGATTAGGAATACGTCGAAATAGTCTGTTCCTAACCTTTCAAGCATGATGTTTACGAATTTTTCATTGTCCTCTTCGCAAGTCAATGCCCATGTTGGCATTTTGTCAGCTATTCTGAATGATTCTCTAGGATATCTTTTGACAAGTCCCTCTCTTAATGCAATCTCAGATGTTCCATCGTGGTATGCATAGGAGGTGTCGAAGTAGTTAAATCCCTGATTCATATAATAGTCAACCATGTCGTTGAATTCTTCCTGTTTAATGGAACTTGGATCATTTTCGTCTTCAAGGTCTAATCTCATAGCTCCAAATCCAAACATTACATCTTCTGCCATTTTAATCACTCTCATCCATTTATAATTTTTTTAAGATTTCATTTTAGTATTTTAAGATTTTTTTATCAGTATTTTAAGATTTCATTTTAGTATTTTAAGATTTTTTTATCAGTATTTTAAGATTTTTTTTATTAATATTGTCTTTAGATTTGTCTTATTATTTTCTAATAAAAAAATATAAAATCAATCTTTATCAGTTTGGTTGATTATGGATTTTCTATAAGTTTATATACTTTGATATGTATAATTTAATATATAAATCTTTTCAAAGGAAAGAGTTACCTTTGGAAATTGAAAAAGTCTAAAAAATTTATCATAATTAATGCCTTTTAGGGATATGATTTTTATATTTGCAGTGCTTAGAATCTTGTATGCTTAGAGAGTTGCAGTGCTTAGAGTGTTGTATGCTTAGAGAGTTGCAGTGCTTAGAAAGTTGTAGTGGTTAGAAAATGAATAAGGAAGATTTAATAATTTATATAATGATGTTAGGTACTTTTGGTGTTTTAAGCACTGAAATGGGTGTTGTAGGCATACTGCCTCAAATTTCTGATTATTTTAATGTTTCAATTACTCAAGCAGGTTTATTTGTCAGTTTATTTGCTTTGGTTATAGCTATTTGCGGTATTTTTATGCCGTTAGTATTCAGCAAATTTGACAGAAAGAAAAGCTTTGTTATGGTTTTAGCAGTTTTCACAATATTTTCTTTAATTGGCGCTTTTGTAAGGGATTTCAATATTGCATTGATTTGCAGGATTATTCCAGCAATTGTGCATCCTGTCTATTGCGGGCTTGCATTAACTGTAGCAGCAGAGATTGTTGAAGCTGAAAAAGCACAGTCTAGTGTAAGTAAAGTTATTATGGGAGTTAGTGCAGGAATGATTATTGGAGTTCCAATAACAACTTTTGTGGCAAGCAATTTCGGATATCAATTTGCAATGATCTGGTTTGCAGTAGTGACATTTATTGCATTGATTGCTACTATAATCTTTTTCCCTAGTTTGCCTGGAAAGGAACAGTCATATGGAAATCAGGTCTCTGTTGCAAAAACAGGAGTATTCATTATTTCCATTTTAGGGGTGATTTTCCTTAATGGAGGTATGTACACTTCCTATTCCTATATTTCTGAGTTTTTAGGAGTTATAACAAATATAGTGGGCACTGACTTAAGCATAGTGTTGTTTATTTATGGGGTGGCTTCAATAATAGGCAATTGGCTTGGTGCTAAATTGCTTGATAAGAGTCCAAATAAGTCTGTGCTTATATTCCCTATAATTTTCAGCATTTTGCTTTTAGGAATCTTTTTCTTAGGATACTATCCGATTCCTACAGTCATCATAATGTTTATTTGGGGTCTTCTTGCAGGTATAGGCAATGACATTTCTCAATATTGGATGGTTTCATCTGCCCCAGAAGCTCCCGAATTTGCAAATGGGATATTCTTAAGCATGGGAAATGTTGGTATCACATTGGGAACCACTATTGCAGGGCTTGTTGTGATGACATGGGGAGTTAGATATGTCATGATTGCAGCAATTCTTGTGCTGGTTATTGATTTGGTCTTATTGTTTACAAGAACAAGTAAATATGATGTTGTTCAAAATAAATTATGAAAGGTGATAAAATGGAATTGCCTAATCAGTTTAGGGAACGTGATGCAGAGGATATTAGGATTTATCATTATGTAGAGGAATTGGTAGGAAGTTATAAGGAGTTCATGTCTGAAAATTGGGAAGATGATGATGTGAATTTAACAGAACTTCCTTTCTTGTTAAGAATAAGATTTACAGACAAAAGCACTCAAAAAGACTTGGTTCATTTGTTTCAGGTAAGTGAAGGTTATACCGCTAAACTCCTTAGAAGATTTGAGGACGCCGGTTTAATAACTAGGATGGAAGACCCTTCCAATCATCGCATAAAAATAGTCAATTTGACTAAGAAAGGTGAAAAGACTACTGATAAAGCAATCAAGTTTGTTGACTATTGGGAAAATTTTGTCTCAAAGTCTCTTGATGAGGATGAGCTTAAAGTAATGAAAAAGGCTTTATTTAAGGTTGTTAAAGAGACTGAGAATTTATAATTATTTTTTAATAATTATTTTTTAATTATTTTTTAAACCATTATGGTTTATGATTATACGAACTATTCTTGCTTTTATAAAAAAAGGTGGATAAATCCACCAAATTATTAAAATATATTTATTATTCTTTTTATTTACTTATTTTTTACTTATTTTTTACTTATTTAATTTTCTAATTTATTTTAAAAAAAATAGTATTCTCAGTTTTTGGATTTAATCATCTAGTTCTTCTAATTTAAAGACGATTTTTCCATGAGCCTCATTATTTTCCATGAGTTTATGTGCTTTGCCGATGTCTTCCAAATCAGTGAATACTTTTGATATGTTTGGCTTGATATTGTGACTTATTATGAAATTGAATAGATTGTCTATTGTCTCTTGGTTTGGATAATTGCTATAAAATCCAGTTAGATATTTGCCATTCGGCACTCCTGTAATCGGATCAAAGTTTTTAATATATTCCTCTCCACCTAAAATGCCTGTAATGCATAATATTCCTCTGAATTTTAGGCAATTGAATGAGTCTTTAATTGATTTTGCCCCAATCAAATCCAATATCTTATCTGCTCCATCAGGGCATGCCTTTAAAACAGCTTCTTCAATTTCACCATTATCTATAATGGCGTAATCCACATTCCCTTCCTTTAATTTAGCTATTCCTTGATTATTTCTACTTGTTGCAATGACTGTACAATTCATTGCTTTTGCCAATTGAATAGCGCTTAGTCCTGCAGCACTTGTTCCGCCTCTGACTAAAAGAATATCCTCTTCTTTTAAGTTTAAGCATTCAAATAATGAACCGAAAGCAGTGAAATAAGTTTCGGGGATTGATATTATTTCTTCAAGGCTTAACTTATCTAAAGTGTCTTTTTCTATTTTGAAAGTATTTTTTATAGGTATTGAGGCATATTCTGCATAGCTTCCATCAAAGCTACGGCCCATTCCTCCCATCAGGCAGCATACAATCTCTCCCTTTTCAAATGAGCTGTTTGAGGGATCAATGATTTCTCCTACACATTCAATTCCAGGAATTCTTGGAAGTTTGATATATGGTTCGTCAGCTTCATAGTCTCTTAAAATAACTTCAGAACGGT
This sequence comes from uncultured Methanobrevibacter sp., assembly GCF_937906425.1. Classification (GTDB taxonomy): domain Archaea; phylum Methanobacteriota; class Methanobacteria; order Methanobacteriales; family Methanobacteriaceae; genus Methanobrevibacter. The sequence goes on from NZ_CALCYR010000098.1 coordinate 7,155, forward strand.
TGATTCCAAATCCTTTTACTTTTATGAGCACTCTGTTTTCAACCACTTCTGGGATTTTTACTTGGCTAACTTTTAAGTCTTCTGCCTTACAGGTTTTTTCAAGGACTATTGCTTTCATATAATCACCTTAATTTAATTTATTTAGCATTAGTTTGGGGTTTAAAATATTTTTTTAATTTTATTTTTCATGGTTTAGGGTTAAGAAGATTATCTTATTTTTTAAAGTTCTTTCCAGCATTGAGGGTCTGGGGAATAAGGATTATGAGTATAGCCATAGCTTACTGAAGGGCAGCCTCTACAGAACCTTAGAAGTTCACATTTTGAACATTTTTCAAATTTCTCATATTGTCTGTAGTAATTCATCTTTTCTCCTGTAAAAATCTCATAGATGCTTTCTTCAAGTGCATTTCCAACTTTGCTGTCCATTCTTCTGCATGCAAAAACATCACCGCTTGGCAGAATTGTCAAATGGCCTATTCCGCAATTGCAGCCATCGTAAATAACATCTTCCTTAAGGTTTTCAGGAATTTTAAACAATCCCTTTTCATATAGATAAAGGGTCCACAAGTGGTCTTTTAAGCTGAAATTGGTTTTGCTCTTTTTATGTTTTTCATAAATATTAAAGCAGGTGTCAAGAAGTTCCCTATACTCTTCAGCTGACATTTGTGCGCTTTTTTCAAAGCTTGTAGGACAATATCTTGCAAATGTAAACAGATCGGCCTCATATTCCACAACCTTTTCAATAAGCTCTGGAATCTCATCAATATTTGTTTTGGAAACTGTTGTCATAATGTTTGCATGAATTCCTGCCTTCTTTAGCGGAGCTATCTTTTCAAGTGTTGTGTAAAATGAGCCTTCCTTTCTGAAATAATCGTGAGTGTCCTTTAAACCGTCCAATGACAATTGGTAAAATCTGCAGCCATATGAAGCTAGGCTTTTGCAAACATCATCGTTTAGATGAAATGGATTTCCCAATATTCCAAAAGGTATCTTATTTGACTTTAAAAATTCCAGAACCTTCCAAAAGTCGGGGTGTAATATTGGATCTCCACCGGTTATTGTAAAAAAAGCTTTTCTGCCGGTCTTTTTACACATATCCAGACAATTGTAAAAAACCTTTTCTATATCATCATACTCCATTGTGATTATTGGCTTGTCGTTTTCTTCTGAGAAGATATAGCAATGTTTGCATCTTTGATCACAGTCATCGGTTATGTGAAATTGAAAAGGAAAGAAATCTGTCATTTTAATACCTAAAAATAGTTTTTTATAGTTTTATATTGTTTTAGCTTTTTTATAAATTTTTTTAAAAGCTAATTAATTAGATTTTTTTAAAATAGTAGCTGATTAAGTATTATTTTAGTATTTTTTTAAAATAGAGATTAATAAGTAGTTATTTTTAAAAAAATAGTAGATTTAAGTCTTAAATCGTAATTATGCATTGTAATAATTTTAATTAAAAAAATAAATAAATTCCTTAATTAAATTAAGGAATTGGGATTGTATTTATTTTTGGATTTAGTTAAAGAGGTCAGTTCCACAAGCGGTGTAAATGTCTTCTCCACAAGCGGTTGAGAATCTTTCTTCGCCACATGCAGTGCTGAGTCTTTCTTCTCCGCATGCTGTGCTTACTTCTTCTCCGCATGCGGTGCTGATTTCTTCGCCACATGCAGTTGAGAATCTTTCTTCACCGCAAGCTGTGCTGAGTCTTTCTTCTCCGCAAGCAGTGTTTACTTCTTCACCACATGCTGTGTTTACTTCTTCTCCGCAAGCTGTAGAAATAGTAAAGTAATTTCCTGCAATTTTGGAACTATAATATTTGTCTTCTTTAGTCCATGCATTTAATTTAAACATATTTATTTCTCCTAATTTTTAAAGTTAAAATCTTAAAATTAAGTAATTTTATTATTAAAACTTTAATAATATTTTTTATTTTTTATAAATAAATATCAATTAGTTACTGAAAAGTAACTTAATAAAATATTTGTCTTTTTTAAATTTTACCTTTTTTGATTTTAATGGGCCAATTTACTTTTTTTAACTTGGTATTTTAGTTTTTTAGTGTTTAATTTACTTTTTTTAACTTGGTATTTTAGTTTTTCAGTGTTTAATTGCTTTTTTTAAGTTACCATATGGTAACTTTATATTTTTAATAATTTGTTTAATAAAATTAGTATTATTCTTAGGGGAATTAAAATGGAAGAAGAACAAGTTAAAAAGTGTCCTGTTGAATTGGCTATGGGCTTAATTAATAAAAAATGGGTTATTCAATTATTGAGAGACATGTTTTTTGGAGTTTCTCGTTTTAATGAATTTAAGGAAGGAAAACCTAATTTGTCCAATAAAGTTTTATCCAATTGTTTAAAGGAAATGGAAGCTAATGGCCTTATAAAAAGAATTGTTGATGACTCAGACACTTTAAATATTGAATATCAATTAACTGAAAAAGGATTGGCATTAAATAAGGTTCTTTATGAATTAGCTATGTTTTCATTAACAACAGACATTGATAATGAGTATTATACTGAAGAGGAGAAGGTAAGCATTGCTAAAATGTTTAAGGATCAATTGTTTGATTAATTTTTTCTAATTTTTTATTTTTTTCTAATTTTTTATTTTTTTTAAAATTTTTTTTATTAGTTTTTTTAAAAATTATTAATTATTTCTAATTTTTTATTTTTTTAAATTTTTTCATTCGTTTTTTTTAAAAATTATTAATTATTTCTAATTTTTTATAAATTTTCAATTAATTTTAACACTTACGAACTAAATTTCATTGGATAAAAAAAGTGGAGAAATCTCCACAAAAATGCTTTTCTTTGCTTTATTTAAATTAAGAGTTATCATGACTTTTTAACGTTTAGCAAACCTAATCTTACTTGGGCTCATTACAATACTCTTTTTCCATTCCTCTTTGCTTTCAGGGAAGTCTTCTCTGAAATGAGCTCCTCTACTTTCACGTCTTAATATGGCTGATTTTACAATTAAAATACAAATTTCAACCATATTGATTACTTCAAGGGCTGTAATTAAGGATGTATTGAATTGGGTTCTGTCATCAACGTCAAGATCATTCAATTCCTCTTTCATTTCATAAAGTCTTTCAAGAGCTGATTTTAGGTTTTGCTCATTTCTTACAATGGAAACCTTTTCCCACATCAATTGCTGGATTTCACTTTTCATTTCTGCAGGATCAATGCTTCCCTCTTTTATGAGGCCTTTGATTCTTTTCTCTTCCTCTTCAACCATTTCATTGTTGTATCTAAGCTCTGCAATGTCACATGCGCTTGCTGCTGAATATCCAGCTATTTTACCAAATACCTGAGTGTCTGCCAAAGCGTTTCCGCCAAGACGGTTAGCTCCATGAACTCCTCCACAGACTTCTCCTGCGCCGAATAGGTTTTCAACACTGCTTGAAGCGTCCGGATTAATTCTAAGTCCGCCCATATGGTGGTGAGCGGTTGGAGCAACTTCCATAGGTTCTTTTCTAATGTCAACCCCAATGTCCTCAAACTGAAGCACCATGGTTTCCAGTTTTTCCTCTATCAATTCAGGGTCAAGATGACTTACATCAAGGTAAACGCCGCCATGTTCGGTTCCTCTGCCTTCCATGATTTCATTATAGATGGATCTGGCCACCACATCACGTGTAGCAAGTTCCATTCTATCATCATATCTTCCCATGAATCTTTCCCCTTCGCTGTTTATGAGCTTTCCACCTTCTGCTCTTACAGCCTCGGTTACAAGCACTCCCTTTCTTGAATCCGGATAGACCATTCCTGTTGGGTGGAATTGGATCTCTTCCATATCAATAAGGTCTGCTCCTGCATACCATGCAAGTGCAAATCCGTCCCCATTCTTTTGGGTTGTATTTGAAGTTACAGGGAATAGTTGGCCAGCCCCTCCAGTTGCAAGGATAACTGCCTTTGCCTGGAAAAAGATTGTTTTGGAATTTTTTAAGTCAAGACCTACCGCTCCAATAACCTTTGGAATAAAGCTTTCTTTAGGGTCTAAAATAAGTTTTGTAATCATTACTTCATCAATGGTTCTAATGGAGCGTTTTATGATTTCCTCCTTTAGTGCAGTCATTATTTCATGACCTGTTCTATCTCCTTGGAAACATGTTCTTCTGTAAGTTTGTCCACCAAATGGTCTTTGATTAAGTTCACCGGATTCTTGTCTATCAAACAATGCTCCATATTCTTCCAAATCTGCTAATCTGTTTGGAGATTCATTGATTAAAACATCTACCAATTTAGGGTCGTTAAGATAGCTTCCACCCTTTAGGGTGTCTTTAATGTGGGCTTCAACACTGTCTTCAGGGTCTACAAGTCCAAGTGCAGCATTGTAACCTCCTTCTGCCATTCCTGTACAACCAGATCTAAATGATAATCCTTTTGAAACTATTAAAGGTTCTTTTCCTTCATTTGATACTTCTATAGCTGCTCTGCAGCCTGCACCTCCAGAACCTATTATCAAAACATCTGATTTTATAATCTCACTTTCCATAGTTTCACTCACTTTCATTGATTAAGTAAATTGAAATAAATCCCTTAACTTGTAAGTAGTTTAACGATTTTTTAAATATTATTTTCTTTACGGTAGGTAATTATGTCTTCGATTGTAACAACAGGCATGTCATGTTCTTTAGAAAACTCAATAACGTCAGGCATTCTAGCCATTGTTCCATTTGGAAGGGTAATTTCACATAATACTCCGCATGGGTTTAATCCTGCAAGTCTCATAAGGTCAATGGTCGCTTCTGTGTGACCGTCCCTTTCAAGAACTCCGCCAGGTCTTGCTCTAAGTGGGAACACATGTCCCGGGTGGTGTAAATCACTAGGTTTTGCATCTACTGCTGATGCTGCCTTAACAGTTGTTACTCTGTCTGCTGCTGATACTCCGGTAGTTACGCCTTCTGCAGCTTCAATAGTAATTGTAAATCCAGTACCATAAGTACTTGTATTGTTTTCTACCATTAATGGAAGTTCAAGAGCATCTGCTTTTTCTTGAGTTAGACATAAACATACAATTCCACTTCCTTCACGAATTAGAAGTGCCATTTGTTCTTCTGTTAAGTATTCTGATGAGAAAATCATGTCTCCTTCATTTTCCCTATCTTCATTGTCTGTTACAATAACTCCATTTCCTGCTTTTATAGATTCTAATGCAATTTCTACTCTTTCTATAGGACTTCCTTTTAAACTTTCTTCTTGATTCATAGTAAAGCTCCATTAATTGTTTTTTAAGTGTTCTAGATTCTAATACTAGAATCAGGGCAAAAAAAGGATATTTTTGTTTAAGTAAATCAGTATGATCTTTAAAAATAATATATTGATGTCTAATCTTGTAGATATTTACTTAAATTTCATATTCTCTTCCATCCGGACTTTAACCGTCGGTTTTGGACTTTCACCAAATCAACACTTTCCTGTGCTCGTGGACTTATCATTTTATGATTAGTTATTATTAGTTTTATATGTTTCGAATGAATCACCACCGGTGGAGAATTTCACTCCGCCCTGAGAATATATTAAAATATATTGTTAGTACTTAAAATACTTTTATATAATTATAAGATAATTTGTTTAGAAATTTTTATTTACATATTTTTTTTAATTAATTTTTTTAATAATTTTATTCTATTTTTATTGATTTTAATAAATTTTAATTGTTTTTTTCAAAATTTTTTTGCTAATGTTTTTTAAAAATTTTCATTCTAATAATTTTTAAATAGTTTTTTAATAAATATAATAATGATTGAGTTTAATTCTAGTTTATTAAATTATAATTTTCATTTGATTTGAACTCAATTTGCCTTTTTGATTAATTTAAAAGTCTAATTTTTATTATTATTTAATTCAATGAATTTTAATTATTTTTTGTGATTCTATGAAATGGAAAATTGGAAATGTGAGAATTGAAAATCAGATTGCTCTTGCTCCAATGGCTGGGATTTGTGATTCTGCCTTTAGAACCATTGTCAAATCAATGGGCTGTGGCCTTATTGAATGTGAAATGGTTTCTGATAAGGCAATCATGTATGGCAATTGGAAAACCAAGGAAATGCTTTACATGACTGATTATGAAAAACCTCTCTCACAGCAAATTGTTGGTTCTGAGCTTGAATCCCTTGAATTTGCCTCCAATTACATTTATGAAAATACCTTGGCAGACATCATTGATATAAACATGGGTTGTCCAGTTCCTAAGGTAACAATGCGTTCAGGTTCTGGCTGTGCCTTAATGAAAGATAAGCAGAAGGCCTATAAGATTGTTGAAAGCATTGTGGAAAAAGTTCCAATTCCAATTACAGTAAAGATAAGAAGTGGTTGGGACAAGAATCATATCAATGCACTTGAAATTGCAAAGGCAGTGGAGGAGGCGGGAGCTTCAGCTATTACTGTACATCCAAGAACAAAGGACCAAAACTATGCAGGCCAATCCGATTGGTCAATCATAAGGGAAGTGAAGGAAAATCTGGACATTCCAGTTATCGGTAATGGGGATGTTAAATCCTGTTTTGATGCAAAGGCAATGCTTGACTATACAGGTTGTGATGCAGTAATGATTGGAAGAGCTTCTCTTGGCAATCCATGGCTTATAAAGGAATGTGCTGATTACTTGGACAAGGGTATTCTCCCTAGAGAAATTTCAATTGAAGAGAAGATGGATATGCTTAAAAAACACACAGAATTACTTATTAAAAATAAGACTGAGCCTGTAGCTATTCCTAAAATGAGATCTCAAGCAGCATATTATGTTAAGAAAATGCCAAAAACAATTGAATTAAAACAGAATATTTTTAAGACAAATACTAAAGAGGAATTGTTTAATCTATTGGATGATTATGTGGACTCTTTGGAATTGTAATTATTCAAATCAGAATTTATTAAAAAAGTAATTAAAAATAGAATTAAAAGAAAATAAAAGAAGAAAAAATAATCAAGAATAAAATAAAAAATTCAGGTTTTTTAAGAATTTTAACAGGAATAAAATAAAAAATTCAGGTTTTTTAAGAATTTTGACAAGATTTTGGTCCAGGTTTTGCGCTGGCGAAGCCAGCGGAAAAGCTGGGGTTAATAATAAACCTTAACAGCTTCATCAACATCATCATAAAGGCCAAGAGCTGCAAGTGCACCTACTTTTCCCTGATCTCCTGTAACCGCTATAAGAGGAATGTCCAATTCTTCTGCTAATTTTTCAGCAGTTTCAACATCCATCATTCCTGTTTTGGTAGCTATTGCATATTCCCTTAATTTTTCAGGAATTCCAATTCCTTCCAAAATGGCGATAGCTGTCTTGTCTGATAATGTATCATGTTTTAGAATCTCAATAAGTCTGTTGATTAGTTTTTCCTTATCCTCCTCCAATACTGCAAAGGTCAATGCAATGGAAACACAGTTTTGTGTCTTGTGAGGATTGTGTGGGAATAATTGAACAATAATATGGTCTAAATATTCAAAACCTTCCTCTTTTAATTGAAGACCTATATTGTGAGCCATTGTCCAGGTTGCTCCAGCGTCCTTTACATCAGTGTCATCTATGCCAATGACCAATTTTTCATATTTTGGAGTAACTACTGTAGCCTTGCCTTCCTTACTTCCTCCTCCAACTTCAAGGAGTTCTATGTATTTTACGCCTTCTCCCATTCCTCTGCACATTCCAGCTCCAACACCAGCGCCAGCTAAACCGCCGTGAGTAACTTTCACTTCATTTTTCTCTTCATCGATTACTACTTCCTCGATTCCGGCTGCATTGATGCTTGCCTTAAGGTCAATAGGTTTTCTTCCAGCCTTACAGATGTAAGTGTGTTTGTTTCCATCCCTTTTAGCATCAATGATAAGTTCACTGCTGTGTTGATATTGGTATAATAACCAGTTGGAACCACTAGGACATGGGTGGTATTCAATAAGTTCTACAGTGTCTCCATCTGCCATGGTAATGACTTTTTCATATGGAGCAATCCAAGGGTCATCAAATTTTTCTTTTAACTCTTCAGGTTTTAAAATTTCCATACTATCATCTATAATGAAAAATTCTTAAAAAATTGTTGATAAAATAGTTTAAAATTTGTTTAAAAAAAGTTTTAAGAATTCTAAAGAATTTATATTTAAAATAAAGATTTTTTTCTATTATTAAAATGTTTAATAAGAATTTTAATAGTTTATTTATTTATTTATTTAAATGGTTTTAAATAAATTTTAATAATTTTGTAATTAAACTTTATTATAATTATTCTAGAATTCCCATTTGGTTTAAAATTAAATTTCTTGTAATCTGTCACACATTTTAACAGCTGCTTCAACTGCACTTTTACCATAGGTAACTCTTCTGTGTGCATCTAATCTGGTCATTCCAGGGCCACTGATTCCTAAGGAAATTGGTTTGCCCCAGTCTAATGATAAATCAGCGATTTTACGAGAAGCATGTTGTGCAACGATTTGATCGTGGTCAGTTGCACCTTCGATAACTGTACCGAGAGTGATTATACAATCAAGGTCAATTTTACCTTCTTCGTCTGCTTCAGTTAATTTTTTAATTGCAAGAGGCATATCAAATACGCCAGGTACCATTACAATTTTGGTAATTTCACAATCACGAACTTCTGCTTCAGATTTTGCAAGTTCTAACATCATATGGGTAATATCATAATTAAATTCAGCGACAACTGCGCCTATTTTGTATTTTGCCATAATTTTTCCTCCAAATATAAAATAATTAAATAATCCTTATTTTTATTTTTTATTTAAACTTTTATTATTTATTTGCCTTTAGCGTTTACATTACTAATGTAATTT
>NZ_CALCYR010000099.1 GCF_937906425.1 uncultured Methanobrevibacter sp.
ATTTCATTATCGATGAGATTAACCGAGGTAATTTAAGTAAGATTTTTGGTGAAGCCTTTACAATTATTGAAAACAAACATAGAGGAGAGACCATCAAACTGGCTTACCCTAATAAAAACTTCAGAATCCCCAAGAATGTTTATATCATTGGAGTGATGAACACTGCTGATAGGAGTCTTGCGATGCTTGATATAGCCCCGCGGCGGCGTTTTGCATTCTTTACCCTAAAACCAGCATTTCAAACTCCTTCATTTCAGGCTGATCAAAAGAAATTAGAGAATGGGCTGTTCAATGAATTAATAAAACGTATTGAGGACATCAACGATGACATTGCTAAAGATTCCACTCTTGGTGAAGGGTTTTGTATAGGCCATAGCTTCTTCTGCAATGACAAAGGACTTGACACAACTCATTTGAAAGATGTTGTCGAATATGAGATTATTCCATTATTAAAAGAATATTGGTTTCGGAGTGGAATCTCTTCAAATAAAAATCTGTTGGCTGATTTGCAAGGGAAAATAATAGTTACATCTCCAATTACAGTTTCCAAATTGGAACCATGTTTAGCCTTGGACCATGACTTGGCCTCTTCCAAAGGAGCTCCGCTTAAACTGCCTGTTTCAGGTCTGTCCATTGTTATTTGAATTCCTGCATCAATTCCTCCCTTAAGGAGATTGGAAGCAAGGGTGTAATGTTTTGGAAGACCTCCGCCCAACATGACTGCACCTATCTTTTCAGACTCAAAAACCAAATCAGAGAGATAATGCATGTCTCCAACCGCATCGACCACTAGCTTGTGATCTTGAGTAAACATCCATAATTGAAGTCCGAACATGCTGTCAATAAGACCTGGAGCAAAAATGGAAACATCATTTTCCGCAGCAAGACGAAGGATTGAATTTTCATCCTCAATCAAGAAACCGACTTCCCTTAAAAGCTTTTGAATGGAAATTATACCATTGTCCTCATCATTATCAAGCTTTTCACTGATTGTCTCAAAGATCTTTATTATTTCACTTTCAAAGACTTCAAAGTCATCGGAAGATGTGTAAACATCTGCAATCCTACCTATTCCAGCATCATTAAGCTCCTCATCATCATTTCCCAAATCACGATAATGCTTTCCACCGAAAGCCTCCAACAGGTCATGGGTTATATTTGCACCGCTTGTAATAAGGACCTTTATTCTTTTTTCCCTAATCAAGTCTCCTACAATATTTCTAAGACCTCCAGGAACCATTGGACCAGCAAGACTCATAAAAATGTCCATGTCCTTATCATTTATCATTTCAACAAGTAAATTAGAGGCTCTTGCAAGTCTGCCGGCACCCAATACGCCTGATGCATCAAATTGATCTATCAATTCACTGACAGTCATGTTTTTTTTAATATTTAATTGATTAACTTCCATATAATCCCCAATAAATAAAAATAATAATTAAAAAAAGTAAAAATTTAAAAAAAATTAAAATTACTTAAAAATACTTAAAAATACTTAAAAAAATTTATAAATAATTCTAATACTTTAAAATTCCAATTTAAAAAAAATTTAAAAAAATTAAAAATACTTTAAAAATATTTTAAAATATTTTAAAAATATTTTAAAAATAATGTTTAAAAAATAAAAATTTCCAAATGAAAATGAAAAACATTAAATTTCATATTCCAAATCTTCATTGCCTATGAGAGGGAAATTCTTTAAATTGGTAATTGTTTCAATCAAATCGGTACGTGTAACAATTCCGATTGGAGTATGATCCTCATCCACCACGATTAATCTACTGATTCCAAATTTATACATCTTATAGACCGCAGTAGCTATTTTAGTACCCTTATCAATGAAGAAAAGTCTTTTACTCATAATATCCCTAACGTCTTCATTTTCCTTTCCTTCAGCCAATGCCTGAACAATGTCAATAAGGGAAACCATACCAATAGCTACACCTTCAGTAATGACTGGAGCGCCATCAATATGATTATTGGAAAGAAGACAGGCTGCGTCCTTGATTGAATCCCCTGGCTTTAAATAAATCAAGTCAAGAGATGCAATATCATAAACTGTAGCCTTTGGAATGCTTCTGATTGTGCTGATATCCAGAAGCAGTATATTATCCATATCGTCTCGCCCTACAATCTCACCAATAATGCCAAGATTGTTTACAGGGGTAGGTCCAACACGAATGACATCTCCCAAATCCAATTCCTTTATACTTCCCAGGACTTTAATAACCGCTTCACATTCACCGGGATGGGGAACACTTGTAAATTCAATTTTTGCAACTGAAACATCATCCAATTTCTTGTCATCCTTAAAAATAGGAACATTTGCATTGCTATCGGAAACAGAAATGTTTAATGTATGATATGCTTCAATTGTAGGCTTGTAACCACCGCGAGGGCCAGGAACCCCCTTGACCAAACTCAAACTCCTAAGGGATTGCATCTGATTTCTGATGGTTCCAGGATTTCTGCTCATAACCTGAGCAATATCCTCTCCCTTGATTGATTTACCATTTGAATTTTGATACAAATTAATTAAAGTTTGTAAAATTTCCTTTTGAACAGATGTTAACATACAGACACCAAAAAAATAGGCTTAAAGCCAAATAATTAACAAGCAAATAATGAAAATTCATTATACAAAAACTTTTAAAAACAATCATTAATAAAAATTAATAAAAATTCATCATGCAAAAACTTTTAAAAACAATCATTAAATAATAATTTTTAAAATATAAATAATAATTTATAATGATAAATTAATCTAATTATGATAAATTAAAAAATATTTATAATGATTTATCATATTAATTATATTATATTTTAATCACAGTCATATAAAAAGATATTGTTTTAATTCTATGAAAATAATAAAAATGAGAAATAAATTTGATAAAAAAGAGTATTAAAATAATAAAAAAATAAAAAAATAATAAATAAATAAAAATTTTTTAAATTTAAAGCCTTAAAATAATAAAAAAAATAAATAAATAAATGATTTAAATTTAATCAACAACCGATTTGATACAATTCAAATCCTTCATTTCTGATTTTAGGATTGTAAATATTCCTTCCGTCAAAAATAACCTTATTGTTTAGTTTTTCAGCAACTATATCAAAGTCAGGATTTCTAAACTCTCTCCATTCCGTAATCAAAACCAAAGCGTCACAGTTTTCCAAAGCATCGTACCTGTAGCTGCAAAACTCAATATTTTCCAAATACTTATCCTCAATAGCTTGCATAAAGGTTTCCTGAGCCCTAGGATCGTAAACCTTAATCTTTCCACCATTGTCAATGATGTTTCTGATTACAACAAGGGATGTTGCTTCCCTAACGTCATCAGTATTCGGCTTGAATGACAAACCCCAGATTGCAAAGCTCAGACCGCATAAATCTTCTCCAAATCTATTGACAATCTTCTTGAATAAAACCATCTTTTGATTTTTATTGACGATTTCAACATTTGACAATATTTTAGGCTCATATCCATATTCTGTTGATGTATTGATTAAAGCCTGAACATCCTTTGGGAAACAGCTTCCACCATATCCGCATCCTGCATAGATAAAGTCATAGCCTATTCTCTTATCGCTTCCAATGCCTAAACGAACATCCTTTACATTTGCACCAGTAAGTTCACAAATATTTGCTATTTCATTCATGAAGGAAATTTTAGTTGCAAGCATTGCATTTGCAACATATTTAGTCATTTCAGAGCTTTTTACATCCATCAAAACAAACCTGTCATGATTTGAAACAAATGGAGCATACAAATCCTTAAGAGTTTCAAAAACATTTTCACTTTCAGCCCCAATCACTATACGGTCCGGACGGAGGCAATCCTCAATAGCCACCCCTTCCTTTAAAAACTCAGGATTGGATGCTATATCAATATTAACATCAATTCCACGTTTTTTGACAATTGATTCAATCAAATCCCTAACCTTAAATCCGGTTCCTACAGGAACTGTGGATTTTATAACGATTATGGAATCCTTTGAAATGCTGTTTCCAATGTTTTCTGCAGCCCCAAATATATAATCCAAATTGGCACTGCCATCTTCACTCATCGGAGTGCCCACTGCTAAAAATACAATATTTGAATCATCCAAAGCCTCTTTAATGTCTGTTGTAAAGAACAAATCCCTTTTAGCCTGGGAAGTCTTTACAAAGGATTCAAGATGTGGCTCATAAATTGGAATAATGTTATTTTTAAGTCCGTTGATCTTGTCCTCATCAATATCCACACAATAAACCTTATTTCCCATTCTTGCAAAACAGGCCCCTGTAACAAGACCTACATATCCTGTTCCAACTACTGTAATATTCATTATATGCCTCCAAATAGCAAAAAACCAATAGAAAATATTTAAATTTTAAAAGCGAATCATAAAAGCTAAAGAAAATTAAATTATTAAAAAAAATTAAACTTTTTTAAGCAAATCATAAACTAAAGAAAATTAAATTATTTAAAAAAATTTTAAAATTTTAAAAACAAATCTCAAAAAAGATTATTTAAATAACATACTGTTTTACATCACTTCTAATAACTGAGGAAGCTCCCAATTCCTTAATTCCATCCAACATTTCAGGGAATTTATTTTTAGGAATCAAGACATTCACTTGAGAGAACTGTGTTCCATGAGTTACGGTAGGCTCTGCACTGCAGAATCCATTTTCAACCAAATAAGCAGACACCTCATCAATGGATTCATTAGAAATGTTGAACTTAACGTCAAAGTACTTTTTAGCTGTTACAGCACCAAGCAATTGTTTATAAATCATTTGAGCCTTTTCCATCTTTTCACCGGTACAGCTTACGCCAGCGTATAAACCTGCAGAGGAATGTAAAATAGTTTCAAGCTCTTTTAATCCTGCCTTTCTTAAGCTGCTGCCTGTTTGAGTATTATCCACAATCAAGTCTGCACCTTTAGCAATATAAACCTCAGTGGCACCATCAGAATTGATTACCTGAACTTTCTTATTGTCTCCATCCCTTAAACCTCTTACCTGAACATATGGCACTGCATCACCATAGATTTCCTGATAAGCCTCATTTTCCATGATGTGCTTTCTGGTAAGGTTTGGATATTCTGTAAAACATAAGATAGGAGTGTCCCTATCCTTGTTTGCTCTGAAAAAGTCAGATAAGTTTTCATAAGGAGAATCCTTAGGAACAGCTACAATCAATCGAGTTTCACCGTAGTTTAAATCCCCAATTTTAACAATATCATTTTCACTTAAGACTGACTCTTCCTTAACCCAATCCTCTCCAACAATGGAAATGTCTACCATTCCACGATTAAGCTCTACAGGAGTACTTTGAGGACGAGTCAAGTAAGCCTTTATCTCCTCATCATTTAAAATGTTAATTTCATAGGATTCATTGCCAGGTTCATATCCGCGAACCTCATAACCTGCATCCACAAATAATTGATAAGTGTTACCTCTGTTTACATTGTTTAAACTTCCTTTTGGAAGACCTATTGTAATTTCCACCATTTAATCACCAATATACCAAAATTATTAATTCATATCATTGTAAGCATAATTTTTAAGATTTTTTAATAAGAATTTTTTACTTAAAATAAATTTAAAACATTCAAAAATGAAAAAAATTATTTAAAATAAATATTTTAAAAATAAAAAAATTTAAAAAATTAATTAAAAATAAATATTTTAAAAATTAAATTATTCTTCTTTTTCCTGATAAGAACCGGAATACTCTCCAGAACCCTTTACAGGAAATACAACTGCTTGAGCTATTCTGTCTCCAGATTTAATTTTATATTCATAATCTCCATGATTATAAACCATAAACATCAAAGTTCCATAAAAACCAGGATCTCCAACCGCAGTTTGAACGGAAATAAAAGATCTAAGCAAAGTTGAACGGGGCAGATACAACATTGTATAACCCTTAGGAATTTTAACCTTTCGTTTAATACTTGCCAAATAGGCAGTATGCGGTTTTAAAGTATAAATTGGACCTTCCAAAGCTTCAATTTCCGGAAGATTCTTTTCATTGTCAATTAGGGAACCTGCAGACTTTTGAACAAATATCTCATCAAGTTCCAAATCAATTCCAGAAGGCTGGACCAAATCCTGAAAATCTGGAAAAACCTTTTTAAGTTCATCTTCACCAAGCATTTTATCACTTCATATATAATTATCATTATTCTATTATATAAAAATAATTTATTGAAAAAAATTTTTTAATAAAAAATAAAACCAAATAGCTAAAAATAAACAAAAAAACACCAATAAAAAAAATAGAAACACAATAAACAAAAATAAACAAAAAACACCAATAAAAAAATAGAATCACAATAAACAAAAATTAGCTTTAAATTATTTTTAAAATAATAAAAACCAATATTTTGCAATTTGAAACATATAGAAGAAGGTTTACTATTTATAATATATAGTAAACCACAATATGAACTTATTTTTTAATTTAAAGCAACATAATACAAAATATTTAAATATAATGGAATTTAAACTATATTTAAGGAATTTTAATTAATTTTATTCAAATAATATTTAATTTCCCTCCTAAAATTAGAAAAAATAGACCTTAAAAAAAATTAATTTTCCTCCTAAAATTAGAAAAAATAGACCTTAAAAAAAATTAATTTCCCCCTAAAATAGACTTTAAAAAACAGAATTAAATTTTTTTAAAAAAAATGCCAATGAATTAATTTTTCCAATTTTTTTAAAAAATTACGAAATAAATAAATTTTCATATGTTTTTTAAAAATTACTAAATGAATTTAATTTTACTATTTAAATTAAATTTTTCAATATTTTTGTAAAATTCAAATTATTTAAGGTTTATATCAAAAAAGAAAGGTTTATATACTTTAAATTAATAAATAAAAACCAACAACGATTAATAAAAATTTTAGGAGGCAATAAAATTAAGAAAAAAAAGAAAGAGAAATCTGAAATACAAGTTCCATATCGTATAGAAGATAAAATTTTCACAATTTGCATGATAAAAATTGAAGAATTTCCTCGCCATATCACCAAATATGATGATATAAAAGAAAAATATTCAAATAAATATGTAAGTGAAAATTTTAAGGACATGAATATGGATATGGTAGTGAAAAGAGAAAATGGGAATCTGATAAACATTGAACATCATTCCTCAATTAACTCAAATGCATTGAGAAGAAATTATGACTATTGTGTTAATCTCTTTTCCATCACAAAAAAGCAAATAGAACCATTTATATTTTATACTGGAGAATTGCCGATTAAAAGTGTAATATATTTAAATGATATAATGTTTTTTTATCCGACATGGATTATGACTAAAAAAATTGAGGGACAAATACTCTTGAACAACATAAATTATAAAATTAAAAATCATGAAAAAATAAATGTCTATGACATCCTGGACTTGGTTTGGCTACCAAAATGTAGAATTGACATTGAAATAAATGATCTGATGTTTAAATTAATTGAAATCTATGAAACAATATCTGCTGAAGAATATTTATTGAATGTCTTAAAAGACTGTCTGGCATTATGGGCAATGAAATTGATAAATGACAAAAAAGTTCTAAAACAATTTTTAGGGAGATTAAACATGCAAAATATAAAACTAGAAAGCATTGATGAAATGTTAAAAAAAGCATACATCCAAAACAGAATAAACTATGCTGAAGAAAAAGCCATGGAAAAAGGAGAACAAAAAGGAATGGAAAAAGGAAAACAAATAGGAATAAAAAAAGGAGAACAAATAGGAATAAAAAAAGGAGAACAAATAGGAATAAAAAAAGGAGAACAAAAAGGAATGAAAAGATTAGAAAAAGCAATTATCCTTCTTTTAGAAACAACAAACCCAGAAGAAATATCAGAAAAACTAAAAATACCCATAGAAACCATAAATCAAATACAAAAGGATAACTATTAGAATTTGAAAAAAATCAATTAAAAATTTAAAAAAAAGAACATTAGGTCAAAGATAAAGACCCTTAAAAAAAAATAATTATTAATTAATTGAAACTGAACTATAATCCAAATCAGACCCATTATTAGCTGTAGCATTGGCAGCGCCAGTTATATTTCCCAATTTAAATTTTAAAGTTCCGGTTCCATCATCATTTACAGTCATTTGACTGCATTGAGGATTCAATTCAGCAAGCAATGCCTTTCCAGATTCTGCATTCATGAATGTAGGCAGATAATTGGAAATATAGGTCGGATATAAAGTTACAGTACAATTATCCCCTTCCAATTCAAGGTTTAGGAAATAGGATACATGAGTGGCAGTATTTGATTGATCAAATATGAAGTTTCCCAAATTATAATAGATAGGCTTGCCATTATACAACTCAACACCTTGAGTTACATGGGCATGGGCGCCTATAACAATATCTGCACCATCATTTATCAGCTCATGTGAAATCTTCTTTTGGTCCTCATTTGGAGATCTGCTATATTCATTTCCATAATGCAAATAAACTATGATTATACTTGCGCCATTTTTCCTTGCCTCTTCAACCTGACTTTGAGCAAGTTCAGTGTCATATCCGCTATAACCTGAGGAATTTGCAGTAGCTGCAGGCATTATTGAAGCATATTCCTGGAAATTATTTGAATCCATATAATTTAAAATAGCTACTTTTCTATCCTTGATATCAATATAAACTGGCTTTGAGGCTTCAGATTGATTAACTCCAGCACCAATCACATGAATTCCTGCATCCTTAAGATTTTTTATGCTGTCATTCATTCCCGCTTCACCATAATCGAGGGCATGATTATTTGCCTGGGATGCAACTACAATCTCATTTGCAGAAGCAAGCAAAGGAACATATTTAGGATTGGCCTTGAGTGGAACATCTCCCTTAACTGCATTTGAGGATGTGGTGGCAGGATTTTCAAAATTTACAAGAAGCATATCTGCAGCCTTTGTCACATTTTCAACATACCTGAATGGACTTTCACCTGAATCAAGAACTGCCGGCATCTTACGAGCAAACATAACATCACCTGTAACTGCAATGTTTACAGTTTCCTCACCTAAATCATAATCAGAGCCATCTTCACCGCCGGGACTGAAAAATACCTTTCCTATAACAGAAAGAGCCAATAGAAATATTATAATCAAAATCAGTATTTTAAAAATCCTTTTCATTTTATTTTCACCCTAAATTTATTGTTAATTATAAAAATCAGTCTTATTAAAATTGCATCTACACCCTAAATTTATTATTTATTTATATATTACTCTTATTAAATAAATATTTTTAAATGAAACTATTTTAAAAAAACCATAAAAACATCTTTTAATTAAATTTAAAGAGAAAAGAAGAAAATATAAATAAATTTATAATATAAACTACATAATAAAAACAATTAAATTAAGGAAGTGAAAAAATGCCTGTAATAAGAATTTCTGGAAATCCCGGTATAAGCACTGAAGATAAAAGAGAAATGGTAAAAAAAGTAAGCGAAATAGTAGCAGAAGCTTATAATTTACCTATTGAAGCAATAACTGTATTAGTTGAAGCTTTTCCACCTGAAGACATCGGAGTGGCTGGAGAACTATTAAGTGACAGAAAATAAGTTAATTAAATCTAAATCATTTAATTAATTTTAAAAAAATTAAATCAAACGATTTAAAAACTCTTTCTCTTTTTCCAAATAATCCGCCAATATCTTTTTAAACTGACTGTTCAATTCATTTTCCTCAATGTCCCATGCTACAAGAGTTTCGATACTGTTTACATCTGCAAGAAGTGGAGCCCTATACTGATTCAATACAAAACCTGGGAAATGACCTCTATTGTCATCAATCCAATTGATGAAATTTATTTTTGACAATGCAAACTCATCATCAACTGCAAATTTTTCAATATTTTCCATAATTTCCTTTAAATCATTAGAATCTGCATTGGATTTATCAAGATCTAAAAACAAAGTCTCAATATCCAAGCCATTTAATTGAGTTTTTGGCAAACTATTAAGGTAGCTATAAATGCAAAGATTAATTTTATTATGTGTACTTTTAATATTCTCATTAGCTTCTACGAACTCTTCAGGAGAAATCTTTTCAACAGGTCTTTTAGACTTCTTTTTAAGTTCTTTTTTAGACTTTTCCTCATCTAATTTAATATATTTTCCTTTTAAAAACTCAAAATCACAATTATGACAAAACTGACTCTTGCCAATTCTTTCCTCACCACAAATAGGACAATATTTAAAATTAGACATCATAGTATCACTTGAAATAAAATTAAATAAAATTAAATAAAATTAAATAAAATTAAATAAAATTAAATAAAATTAAAAATATAATAGAAAGGCCTTGTAAAACCCCTATTTTACACTTGAAATTGATTAAAATAATTAAAATTAACTATTTCTACTTTTTATATACTCCTCTCGTTTATTATGAGCCTCTTCTTCAGATGCATACAAACCTAAATGTTTTCCATCAAGTTCTGCACTCCACATAAACAATCCTTCCTCATAGTAAACCCCTTCATATTTGGAAGATTTTTTCTTACTTATCTCAACGGTTGTTCGTGATTTGGATTTTGCCTTATTCTTATTCTTGGATTTGTTCTTAGATCCAAAATTAGACCTTTTAGTTGAAGCATTTGCAGCTTTTGATTTGCTTTTACTTTTATCTGAAACCCTATTTCCACCAATAACCTTGATTTTCTTAATTTCCTTGTTTGGAGCGGAAACCTTCATGCCATTTACAACATGAACCTTCTTATCCTTCTTAAACTCTTCTGCATAGGCTAACTTGTTCCTATTTGAATCAGGCTGTAAATCCTTTTTAGTACTTGAATCAGATGAATTAGATTTTGAAGTGGATTTAACCATTAAATCATTCTTCTTGGAATTATCCTTTAAATCATCTTTAGATATAGATTTTGATTTGGATTCAGTTTTTGATTTAGCTTTTGATTTATTTTTATTAGCTGAATCTGACTTTGAACTAGAATCCAATTGGGAAACAGAACTTACAGTAGAAAGTGATTTTGAACTTGAACTACCTGAAGCACTGCTTGAATCATAACTTAAGCCACTTGAAGATGCCAAATCACTTTTAGTGTCTCCAATCAATTTTTTCAAGTCATTGGTCAATTCATTTTTTATATTTGAACTGGAAGAGATTGTTTTTAATTCATTCTCCCTTTCCTTCTTGCCAATTTTAATTTGTGCATTTATCTTAGCCTTTTCCTCAAGCTTTTTCTTTTGTTCAGGAGTGATTGTTCTAAAACCGCCTTTAACCTTAACGTCAATCAGATTATGTTTTTTAAGGTAGTCCTTTCTTGCCTTTATTGCATCATTCTCATTTTCATGATAGGATATAATCTGACCCTTAACGCTTGCAGTCCACAATTTCTGCAATTTGCTGAAACTGATACCTCTTGCCTTGGAATAATCTCCATCCACCATCTTAGGCATTGGAAGGCTATGAATATATTTTTCCCTTGCCTCATAGGCTTCCTTGGAAGATTCAAACAAGCCCAATTCCTTAGTTCCATGTTCAGCCTTCCACATGAAAAAGTCATCATCATAGGAAATGCCTAAACATTGGGAATATGGAACTCCCGGCTTTCGGATTTTAAATTCAGCATTATTTACTCCATAAGACACATTTTCCTCTTTTTTCTCTTCCTTAATGGGCTTTACATAAATTTCATTTAGAATTTGAATAATTTCACTGTTGGGATTAGACTTTCTCAAGTTGACAAATTCATCCCCATCATTTATGGCAGCCTTTAAGCGCAAGAGAAAATCAGCATCCTGTGTTCTTCTGCTTAACTTGTATTTAGGCCTTACAAAGTCCCTATCACCTGAATAATTAACATAAAACCATACGCAAATATTGAAACAAACCCTATGCGCTTCCTTTGCAGCAGCTATTTCCCCACCAAAATCATAGAAATTACTTGAATTGGGATTTGCAGAATAATTGCTTGAAAAATTAGAATTGGTCTTCAAACCGGACTTTTTGGAATTTGCAGAATCCTTGGATGAAGAAGAGGAATTTATTGAAGAGCTGGAACTTGACTTAATAGAATAATCCTTTTTCTTATTGAATCCAGTCTTATAATCCCTTAATCCGCCACGTTGAACATAGGATTTGACTGGCTGGTTTCTTGAATTCTTAAAGCCTCCGGCTCCATCCCCTGCAATATTATTGTGATAAACATCATTTCTCAACCTTCTGAGATTGGAAAGGTCATTTTTGATATTGTTCGGCAAAATATTTGCATTTGCCAGCATTTGAATTCTTTTATATTGGCTTTCAGGAACTTCCCTAATTGATTCAAAGTCAAATATTGCCTTAGTTACTTTTTCAGCTATTCTTCCAGCAATTAGAATAGATTCAACTCCATCCCCTTCAATAAGATTCTTATCCATCCTTGCACAGTCAAGATAAATATCCCGGAATTGATTTTCCAAAAAGCTAAAACAGAATTCACTCATATTAACAACCCTTATTGATGCCTATTAGCAAAAATTAATTATTAAAATTCATTTATAAAAAATATTAATTTTCCAAGATTTCCTTTAGGACATCTTCAGCAGGATCCATTCCCTGAGCCCCTATCAATAAAACAATATCATCATCATAGGCATTTTTCAAGGTATATCCTAAAGCTCCATGCAATTTATTGAAATGAATATACCTAATATGTTCCTTATCCAGATTAGCCAGGAATATTTCCCTTTCAAAGTCCTCAACATAATTGTTACTGTCCACCACATCAATACTTGATGATAAAACAAGATAAATTTCCCTCTTTTTGGTGGTGCTGTCACTTTCAATCTCATCATCATTTCTATGGCGCAATTCCTTGATTATCTCAGCCAAAGCCTCTGAATTCAAGCCGTTCAAGGTTTTTCCACGAGAGCCTCTAATTGCACAGACAACATATAAGTCTCCCTTATCCAATTGCTCTGCCAAGTCAAATGAGGCACGAACAGTATTCTTTATCCCATCAGGATTATGTGCAAAGTCATCAATGATTATAGGCTCATCATAAAGACGTGTAAATCTGCGGCTTAAAGGCCTGTAAGTCTTAACGCCATCAACAATATCCTCAATTGGAATGTCAAGGGATATGCATGCTGAAATGGCTGACAGTATATTTCTTATAAAGTGTTCGCCTGTAAATGGAAGTTCATCATAGTTTAAAATAGATTCTCCATCATAGACAATCACCTTTTCTTCCCTATCAAAATAAATCTTTTTATCATCATCAAAGTCAGAGCCAAGGATATTTTCCTTATCCATTGATGTATAATAGGTTTTGGCATTTTCAGAAACGAAATCATTCATTTTCAATACATTCTCATCATCAAAGTTCAATACGACTCCGCCCTTGCCGGTAGCCTTGACAATACCTGAGGTTTCATCAAAAACCTCTGAAATATCATTTACAAGACCTATATGATCCATTGCAACGTTTGTAACAACAGCAACATCAGGATTGATTGCAGAGGACATGATAAGGGCATGGTTTTTCATCAGGTCGCTTCCCCAGCCTTGAACTTCGGAAACCTCAACCACAATATAGTCAAAGACAGTCTTGTTTGGAATGTCTGCAATGAAATCCAAATCCCTAAGATTTTCAATATTCAAATCAGCCAAATATTCATCCTGATTCTTTAAAACCTCTTCAGAGATAAGCTTTGCAACCATTGGATCAATCAGGGTATTGAATTCAGACTTTGCATCAGTGTTTGTAAACACATTATATCCTGCATTTGATAGGATATGGTAAATCAAATGGGAACTGGTTGACTTTCCATTGGTTCCGCTGATTACAGCACGTTTAGACTTGGGAACAAGATTGTCCAAGGTCCATTTAAGGGCAAATGCATTTGCAAATTCTATTCTCTTGACTACAATAACTGGAAAATCAAGTTCACAGGCCTTTTCAATTGCATCCTCAGTTGGATTTAAGGTTATAAGACAAGCAATATTCTTTTCTTTTGCTATTTCAACACCTTTTCCATTAATCCAATGCCTTATTACAATATCTCCTTCAACAGCCTCATTCAAGGTTTCAAAAATACCTGTAAATCCATTTGGAGAATTGTATGAATCATTTCCATAGAGTTTACCATCAAGAGATTCTGCCAAATCATCAATTGGAAAGCTTTTCATTGATGAAAGAGAATCTGCCAATTCATTTAAAAAATATCTTTCTGACATAATATCCTCATAAATGATGATTTTTTAAAAAAACAATGATTTAAAATTTTCTAAAATAATAAATAATAATTTTTATAAGAATTAATTAGCTAAAAATAATAATTCTAATGTATTAAGAATTGATTAACTTTAAATAATAATTGTAATTTTTATAAGAATTAATTAGCTTAAAATAATAATTCTAATGTTTAAAGAATTAATAATGAATTATAATGAATAATAATGAATAATAATAAATAATAATGATTTAATAATAATTTAATTGATTAAAAAGAATTTAAAATAATAAAAAAAGAATATTTTTAATCAAAAGATTAAAATAGGAAATATTTAATAAGTAAACCACAAGCACAAGCCACTGCAGTCAATAACCAATAGCTTAAAACGATTTTAATCTCAGACATTCCCTTATAGTTCAAGGTATGGTGAAGGGGTTCCACAGGCAAATTGATAATGTGAGCCCTGTGCATCAGGCTGATTATTGTGGATACGATAGGTACTGCTAAAGCCAATACTCCAAAGTAAGGAATGTCACAGACCAAAACTGCTGCTGCATAAGCGGTTCCCAATACAAAGGATCCTGTATCTCCCATAAATATGCTTGCAGGATATTTGTTAAAGACCAAAAATCCAAGACAGATACCGGTTAACATGGCAAATGGAGGAATAACATTCATTGCTCCAAATAAATAGCCATATAGACAACATGAAAATGAAGCTATTGCCACAATACCTGCAGCCAAACCATCCATTCCATCAATAAGATTTACTGCATTGATTGAACCTAAAATACCTATGATTGCAACCGGATATGCAAGCAAACCTAAGCTAAATCCTCCAAGATGTGTAAGCACACCGGTTAAAGCTAAAAATAAACCAGGCAACAATTGAACAATGATCTTTACTGATTCACTTGGTTCATACTTGATTGGAATTTCAGCGACTATTTCCAGTTTTCCATCTTCAACAAAACCGTTAACTTCTCTTTTTGCCTTTTCAGTAGTGATCCTTGCTTCCTCATTAGGACCTAAGTCAAGCTGTCCAATAGGTACAACTTCATCGCTAATGTTTTTAACGACCTTTTGATATTCCTTGATTTTAAGGCCTAATAAGTCGTCAAGCATTCCCATTACCCCACCGGTAAGCATAATGAATGAGATGATTAGAATATCCGCATTTTTGTAATAGATAGAGACTATGAATAAAGTTGAGAAAAGGAAAGCGATTCCTCCCATTGTAGGAGTTCCTGCCTTATGTCTATGTTCACTTACGATAGGACTATCTGAAACATCTGCATCCCTTAATGTGTGTCTTACAAACCATGTAAAGACCACAGTGGAGAGAAATGTTAGGAAAAACATTATGATTATATTTGTTAGATCCATTTTATCACATTTTCAGTACAATTAATAAAAAGCAAAAAACAATATTTAAAACAAAAATAATTTTAAAATATTTGTTAGTATTACAAATTATTAAAAAAGTAATAATTATTAATTAAATAAAATATTTAATTATAATCAATATTATTATAAAATATAAATTTCTTTATATATAAGTTTTATTTTAAATGATATTACAATGATAATATCTAAAAAAATTTGATATTACAATGATATTATCAAAAGAAAAATAGCCAACAAAATAAGTTAAAATAAAAATAAATCATGAAATAGATTTTTTAATTAAAAATAAGGTCTTGTAGAAACCCTCATTTTACACTTGAAATTACACATTGATGCAAAAAATT
>NZ_CALCYR010000100.1 GCF_937906425.1 uncultured Methanobrevibacter sp.
TATGGTAGAAATTGCTTTAGGTACTGCTTTAGCAGCTATTGGTGCTGGTGTAGCAATTGGTTTCGCTGGTTTAGGTTCAGGTTTAGGTCAAGGTATGGCAGCAGCTGGATCTGTTGGAGCTGTAGCAGAAGATAACGATATGTTTGCAAGAGGTATTATTTTCTCTGCATTACCAGAAACTCAGGCTATTTACGGATTCTTGATTGCTATTTTATTACTTGTATTCTCAGGATTATTAGGTGGAGGCTCAGGTCTTTCAACTACTGCAGGTATTGTAGCTATTGGTGTAGGTGCATCTATTGGATTTGCAGGTTTAGGTTCCGGTATGGGACAAGGTATGGCAGCTGCTTCCTCCGTTGGAGCTATCGTAGAAGACACTGACATGTTCGCAAGAGGTATTATCTTCTCTGCATTACCAGAAACTCAAGCTATTTACGGATTCTTGATTGCTATCTTACTTATGGTATTCGGTGGAATCTTAGGTTAGGAGGTCAATTAAATGAGCTCTGGGGCAGAAAAAATTGTCTCTAACATTATGTCTGAAGCTCAAGCGAAAGCTGATGTAAACATTAGTGAAGCTCAAACTCAAGTTGAAGCTATTTTGGCTGATGGTGAAAAAAGGGCTGAAGCTGAAAAGGTTAAAATCTCTGAAAACGCTAAAAAACAAGCGGATATGAGATATCAGCAAATTATTTCAGAAGCTAAAATGAATGCTCGTAGGGCAGAGTTAGGGGCAAAAGAAGAAGTAATCGAAGAGGCTTTTAATAAAGCTACTGAAGATTTGAAAAATAAGGCAGCTACTGATGATGAAGAATATGTAGAAGCTTTAATTGAAATGATTAAAGAGGCAGCTACCGAAATCGGCGGCGGAGAATTAATCGTTTTATTAAAGGAAGATGATATTGATAAAGTTAAAGGTCAATTGGATTCTATCGCAGATAAGGTTAAATCCTTAATCAAGGATAGAAACAAACCTGTCAATCTTAATGAAATCGCTAAGGATGTTTCTTCTGAAGCTGGAATTGAAACTAGCTTGGAAATTGGTGAACCTATTGACACCATCGGTGGAGCTATATTAAGAACTAAAAATGGTGAAATTCAAGTTAATAACACTATTGAATCCAGAATGTTAAGATTTAAGAAATCATTACGTTCAGAAGTTGCAAAAACTTTATTTGATTAGGAGAGATGAATTATGGCTGATGAAATTGCTACTATCATAAGTTCCTTAGGACTTTCTAATGAGGCATTTTTAGCAATAGTTCTTTTAGCATTTGTCGTTATTGGTGCAATTATTGTAATTGTTGCAACTAGACCAATTTTAGATGTTTATCCATATCTTCATCCTAATGCGAGAGTAAGAGCAAGAAAAGGAAGATTATTTGATGAAAAACAAATTTCTGAACTTGTTGAAGCAAACAACATTGATGAAATTACAAATTATCTCAGAGGATCTCCTGATTATGCTGAATACTTGGATAATTATTCACTTGAAAAGGCATTAGACATTCAACTTGGAGAAACCTATGACATGGTTTCCAGAATCGCTCCTAAAGAGATTCAATCTTCATTTAAGGTAATGTCCAAACAATCTGACATTAGAAACATTAAAAGTTTATTAACTGCTAAACAAGCTGGACTTAGTAAAGAAGCAACTGATGATTTATTAATTCCAACAGGTTCTTTATATGAAGATTTAGAACGTTTATCCGACGCTGATTCCGTAACTGATGTTGTTGCAGGATTAGATGGAACTGAATATGCGGCTGTTTTAGAAGAAGTACTTCCAGAATATGAAAAGACTGGCTTAATCCTTCCTTTAGAATCTGCATTGGACAAGTATTATTTAAACAAATTGCTTGCTTCCTCTGAAACTCCATCTGATGAAAACAAACAGATACTCTATGCATATGTCGGAAATCAAGTTGATGTAGCTAATATTAAATTGATATTAAGAGCAAAGGTAGATGGATTAGATTACGAAGCTATTAGTCCATACATGATTAGTAGCGGATACCAATTAAGAGAATGGAAGCTTAAAGATCTTATGGAAGCTGAGGATGTAACTGGAGTAATTTCCAGTTTGGAAGGAACAAAATACTCTGATGTTCTTACCGATGTTCTTCCTGAATACAATGAAACTGGATCTGTAGCTCTCTTTGAAAAGGCTTTGGATAAGTTTTTAGTCGACTCTGCAAAATCCTATTCCATGAAAAAACCATTAGGTATTGGACCTATAATAGGATTCTTGTCTCAAAAAGAGCTTGAAATTAAAAACTTAAAGGTAATTGCAAGGGCTAAAAGAGAAGCTGACTTCCCAATATCTAAAATTAGGGAGATGTTAGTATGAGTGATGTCGCTATTGTAGGAGATATCGATACTGTCACTGGTTTTAAACTTGGTGGAGTTAAGAAAGGTTATATTGTAAACAATGATGAAGAAGCTAAAGATGCTCTTGATGAATTATTAGATAGTGAAATTTCAATTATTATAATTACACAAAAGATAGCTGATAACATAAGAGAACATATTAATAAACGTCTTGGTTCTGATGTCTTACCAATGATTATTGAGATACCGGACAAATCCGGTTCATCTGAAGGCGGTGCTGATCAAATGGCAGCTCTTATTAAGAGAGTTATCGGGGTAGAGATGGTTAAATGATTAATGAAGGAAATATTATTAAAATTGCAGGTCCTGTTATCGTCGCAGATGGGATGAGAGGAACTCAAATGTATGAAGTGGTAAGAGTAGGTGACGCCAAGCTTATCGGAGAGATTATTGAGCTCGAAGGTGACACCGCTACCATTCAAGTTTATGAAGAAACTGCTGGGGTAAAACCTGGCGAAAAAGTGGAAAGTACTGGAGGTCCATTGTCTGTAGAACTTGGACCTGGTGTAATGGGTTCCATTTTTGATGGAATTCAAAGACCTTTAGAAGTCATCAAGGACATTTCTGGTGACTATATTGCTAGAGGTATTGATGTAGACTCTATTGACAAGGAGAAAAAATGGACCTTTGAACCTGTCGCTAAAGTAGGTGACAAGGTTGTAGGCGGAGACATTCTTGGTCAAGTTCAGGAAACATCTGCTGTATTGCAAAAGATCATGGTTCCTCCAATGATTGAAGGTACCATCAAGTCTATTGCTGCAAAGGCTGAATACACAGTACTTGAAACTATTGCTGAAGTAGAAACTGATGAAGGAATTGAAGAAATTCAAATGCTCCAAAAATGGCCTGTTCGTAAAGGACGTCCATACAAGGAAAAATTAGACCCAGATATTCCACTTATTACCGGTCAAAGAGCACAAGACACTTTCTTCTGTTTAGCTAAAGGAGGAGCAGCAGCTATTCCTGGTCCTTTCGGTTCAGGTAAAACTGTTACCCAACAACAATTAGCTAAATGGGCAGACGCAGACATTGTGGTATATATTGGATGTGGAGAACGTGGAAATGAGATGACAGAAGTACTTACTGAATTCCCATTCCTTACTGACCCTAAAACTGGAAACCCAATCATGGACAGAACTGTTCTTATTGCAAACACTTCCAACATGCCGGTAGCAGCTCGTGAAGCATGTGTATACACCGGTATTACTATTGCAGAATACTTCCGTGACCAAGGTTACGA
>NZ_CALCYR010000101.1 GCF_937906425.1 uncultured Methanobrevibacter sp.
TACTTAAAAAATTGAAAATAAAATTAATTTAAATTATTTTACTAAAAAAATATGAAAATAAAATTAATTTAAATTATTTTACTTAAAAAATTGAAAATAAAATAAAAATAAAATGCAATAAAATAAAAATAAAAATAAAATTATATTAAATAAAAAAAGAAAAGATAAAATAAGGATTATTAAAATTTAATAAAAGATGAGGGTTAAAATCCTTATGAGAGCTAAAAATCCTAGTTAAGCTAAGATATTAAAAATCTTGAGGGATAAGATGTATGCTATAAATATGGATGAAAACAAGAAAGAATTAAATATCCCAGAGGAAATAAAAATTTTTGATACAACACTTAGAGACGGTGAACAGGCTCCAGGCATTGCCTTAACAGTTGATGAGAAAATCAAAATTGCTCAAAAATTGGATGAACTTGGAGTTGACACAATAGAAATGGGTTTTCCAACCGTTTCAGAAGGTGAACGTAAGGCTGCAAAGGAAATGGTCAAACTAGGTCTTGATTCCAGATTATGCGGTCTTGCAAGAGTAATGAAAAAAGACATAGATGCAATCATTGACTCTGATTTGGATTATGCACATTTATTTATAGGAACATCCCCTCTTCACAGAGATTATAAGCTTAAAAAATCCAAGACTGAAATACTGAATCAGGGAATTGAGGCAGTTGAATATGCAAAGGATCATGGCCTTACAGTTGAATTTTCAGCAGAGGACGCTACAAGAACCGAACTGAACTATCTCATTGAATTCTATAAGGGAATTGAAAATGCCGGAGCTGACATAATAAATGTTCCGGATACAGTAGGCATTCTTGTACCTTCCACTACAAGAACATTAATCAGGATTCTTAGAAAGAAAATCAACATACCGATTAGCCTTCATTTCCATAATGACTTCGGTCTTGCAGTGTCCAATTCATTGATTGGAATAGAGGAAGGTGCAAACCAATCCCACTGTACCATAAACGGCATAGGTGAACGTGGAGGAAACACCTCACTTGAAGAGCTTGTTGTAAGTCTAAAGATTGCATATGGTGCAAACCTTGCTGTTGACACAACAAAGCTATATGACACCTCAAATTTCATAGGCTCAATTACAGGGATTAAGATGCCTCCTACAAAACCTATTGTAGGGGAAAATGCATTTGCACATGAATCAGGAATCCATGTTGACGGAATACTGAAGAACACATCTACCTATGAACCTATTCCACCTGAACTTGTAGGGCACAAAAGAAGAATTGCACTTGGCAAGCATACAGGCCATGCTGCAATAAAGGCCAAATTGAAAGAGTTCAATATAGAAATTAGCGACAAGCAGTTTGACAATATCTATAATCAGGTAAAGACTCTTGGAGACAAGGGAAAATGTATAACTGATGACGATTTAAGATCCATTGCAATTACTGAAATCGGTACAAGCGATAAGGAATACATTAAGCTTCTTGGACTGAATGTAATGACTGGAGAATCTGTTTCAGCTACAGCAACAGTTAAGCTTTCAATTGACGGAGAAATATTTGAAACTTCTGAGATTGGTGTAGGTCCTGTTGACGCTTCAGTCGGTGCTGTCAAATCCATTGTAAAAGAAATAGTTGAGATAAATCTTGACGAGTATAGACTTGAAGCGGTTAGCGGAGGAACAGATGCATTGGCAGAGACCTTTGTAGTTATTTCTGACAATGAGGGCAATCGCGCTACAGGAAGGGCTACCAGAGAGGACGTTATTATGTCTAGTGTAGTTGCGGTTATTAATTCAATCAACAGACTTTTAGCCATACATGAGGCTAATTAGTCATTTTTTATTTTTCTTTTTTTTAAATAATTTTTTTAACTCAAATAAAATATAAAAAATATGAATTTTTTATTCCACTATTTTTAAAATAATTTTTTTAAACCATTTTAAATTTTAAATAAAATTTGTAATTTTTATTCCACTATTTTTAAAAGCAAATAAAATTTTAAGAAAATTTTTAAAGCTTTTTCTATTTTTTCATGAAAATGTCTGAAAATGAAAAAATTAAAAATTCAATTTCATATTTTTCAATTAAAAATTTATTTTCATATTCTTCAATTAAAAATTCAATTTCATATTTTCAATTAAAAATTCAATTTCATATTTTTCAATTAAAAATTCATTTTCATATTTTTCAAATTGGAATTTAATTCGAAACCATTAAAACTAAATTAAAAAAAATAAAAATTTTTTCATTGATTGAAAATCAAAAAAAGTTAATTTTTTATCAAAATATAAAAATTAAACGCCTATTGCTAAAGTCAAAAAGTTCCTTAATCCAGGTGCTAATCCTAATACAAATACTGTTAATTTTAATAGATTTTTTATAGTCAAGTCATCGATATATTGATCGATTATGTATAATACTGAAAGTATAACTATAAGTTTCATAGGATACATTGAAAAGGATGTATCAAATAGTTGATTTAAAGCATTTGCTAAAACATGCTGTTCATAGTAATTGAAGTACTCAACTGCAATAAATGTTGTACTGGCATCAAAGAGATGAACAAATACAATTGACAAATTAGTTTTATCATCTCTGAACTTTTTCCAATAATTTTTCCTATCAGCATTTGAGAAATTAGTTTTGTCGATTGCAAACAAAACAATCTTGAACAATGCCAAAAATACTGCAATAGATAAAATCCATGTTAGAATGACATAGGACATGGCCATAAGATTAAGTTTTGGAAACAGTATTAAGTTCGGTATTGCAAAAACAATTCCCAATGAGAATAATGCATACCTATAATCAAGATTCAGTTTTCTGTATAAAAATAGACTTAGCAAAAGTGAAAAGATAGTAAGAAATCCAACCAGAATATATAGTCCTGGAGTTATTAGAAAGACAGTTTTAGGATATATTCCATTATCAACCAATGCACGAATAGACGATCCAAGCAGAATAAATGGAACAAGAGAAAACATGATTGATTCAGGATTAATGTCAATTCTCTTAAACATTTTTATAATAAGAATAACAAAGAGAAGGAGAATCAGTGAATAGACTATTGTATTGAATACTGTATATCCTGAAAAAAAGGTGGTTTGAATAAAATCCGGAAG
Organism: uncultured Methanobrevibacter sp.; assembly: GCF_937906425.1. GTDB lineage: Archaea > Methanobacteriota > Methanobacteria > Methanobacteriales > Methanobacteriaceae > Methanobrevibacter. Next base: position 3,095 of record NZ_CALCYR010000101.1, read on the forward strand.
AAAAGTATCTACAGTAGCCATATAAGCACCAAATTAAGTAATTTAGTAATTAAATAATTTAAGTAGAATGATTAAAATTCTACTGATTAAAAAATTTTAGCAGAATGATTAAAATCCTACTGATAAAAAAATTTTAGCAGAATGATTAAATCTAGTGATTTAAAAAAAAGTTTATGATTAAATTGCCAAATTTATTCTTCACGTTTTGGATAACGTCTTAAAACCTTTTTAATAAAGACTTCCTTAGCAACCAAATAATTACTGGTTCCATGACCCTTAGCCTTACAACGTCTGTGTTTAATGGCCTTTAGAATTCCATCTACAGAGTCATACCCCTTGGTGTTAACTTCAGTGTATGCGTCTCCAATAGATTCCAAAAAGTGAGAGTCGCTAGCTCCAAGTGTAGCCAATCTATTATTGTAAGCCAAAGTTTCAGCCTGTTTATTGGAATATCCAAAGATGTATCTAGCGTTTTTAGTTTCCACTCCATCAACTGCAAGATTCTTGTCAACCTTACAGAACAATCCATGCCTATAATATGAAAATGGATGAGGAACAATTGCAAGTCCTCCAGCATCATGAATTCTATCTACTGTTTCAACAGCAGAGAGTCCTTTAGGGATGACTTCATCAACACCTAAACCTAGCATGTGTCCTTTCTCTGTAGAAATTTCAATGGAAGGTACAACTATAAGTGATCCTGGTATGCTTCTAGCAAGTCTGGAACCGATAATTTCATTGTGATCACTGATAGCTATAGCATCAAGACCTTTTTTCTCAGCCTGGATAAGAATGTCTATAACTTCTGAACGAGAATCTCCTGAATAAACACTGTGAATATGTGGGTCAAATTTCATTATTTCATCTACTAAAATCTTTAAAAATAAAATACAATAAAGCTTAAAAAAACAATTGATATTTTTGTTTAATTGGCTTTTAAAACTTAAAAAAACAATTAGATTATTTTTGTTTAATTGACTTTTAAAACTTAAAAAAACAATTAGATTATTTTTGTTTAATTGACTTTTTAAAATGTTTTCAATTGTTATATAAAAATATTAGTTTTACTATATTTAAAACTTTATAAAAATTGAATAAAAATTAATGGGAATATTAAATAAATTGTAAAAAATTATACTTGTAAAATATGAAAAATTGAAAAAAATTATCCTTGCAAAATAAAAAATTAGTGAAAATTTTAAAAAAAATTTCTTTTTAAAATTAAGAAATTGGGTTTGAAAAATTAAATTTTACAATGGAAAATATATAGGCATATGGAAAATTTAAATTTTAAAAATATTAATTTACAGAGACAAAAATAATGTGTATCGAAAATCAATTTTTTTATATTGGATACTTAAAATTTGAAAAAAATTAAAGAATAAATAAAATTTATTTTTTAAAAACAAGACAAAATAAGCTTTTTTTAAAATTTATAAAAATGACTGTAAATGAATGAAAAGAAATTAAAAAAATTTAAAAAAAATAGTGAAAAAAGATATTAAAATATAAAAAAATTATTGAAAATTTTTATTCTACGTAAAATCATATAACAAACCAGGATAAAAAATTATAAAATAAAAAATTATTCTGGAATTATAAAATAAAAAATTATCCTGGAATTATAAAATAAAAAATTATCCTGGAATTATAAAATAAAAAATTATCCTGGAATTAT